>DATMKO010000114.1:0-8154 GCA_035571175.1 Steroidobacteraceae bacterium
CTGCGAACTCGTGATGGTGGTGTCAGCGATGCGGGCACTGGTCATCGCAGCGAAATGGCCGCTGGTCCGGCGGCATTGCTCGCAGTGGCAGGCAATGATGCTTCGCAGCGGGCCGGTCACGGTATAGCGCACACCTCCGCACAAACACCCGCCGTGGTGGGATTCACCGCTCGTCATTCGCGGCACATCGCATCCAGCTCCGAATGGAGCATGGTCTCCTTACTTAAGGTTATTATGAGATTCATCATGGTCCGGCCGTCACACTATATCTCTAACCCGGTCGTGGCGAATCGCTGCGTCAAATTGGCCTGCGCGGCCTGCTTGGTTGTTTGCTTCGGCGCGAGCTCGGCATTGGCAGATGGCCTCCCAGGATCGGATACGCGGTTGCTCCGCGAGCAAACCGCCGTCGTGCCGTCGAACGCGCTGATCTCGCCCGACGGCAAACGGTCGGTGTGGGCGAAGGAGGACGGCGCCGGCTTCTGGTATGCCGAGCGCAGCGCCGAGGGCGCATGGACAAATCCCGCGCAGATCGCCATCCGCGGCGTGGTTCGAAGTCCGGCGTTTTCGCCTGATGGCAGCAAGCTTGCATTTGAAAATGCGCGCGGCGGGTACTCGACTCAGGATCCCGACATCTGGGGTGCGGTTCGCGCCTATTCCTGGGGTTTCATAGCAATTTTCAATTTCGACGATGAACGTGTCTCCTACGTGAATCCGTCCTTTGCAGAAGACCGCGACCCGCATTGGTCGAGCAACGACACCATCTCCTACACCCGGCGGATTGAAGGACGGCCGGATGCCATCCAGACATCGATGATCCCGGACGCTCAGCCCCGCCCCGGCGCCACCCCAAAGAACAAGGCATTACTTACAGCGCTGCTCGCGACCCCGTTGGTTTTTCAGCCGGTGGCTGCGGCGGACGGCCGTTCGCTGGCCTTTGTGGCGCGCGCGGCGCGCACGCGAGCCATTTATTTCTTGCGCGTGGGGGAGAGTGCAAAACCCCTCGTCAGGTATACCGACGATGATGGCCAGGACCTCACCCAAGTCGCCCTGTCGCCGGACGGCAGCCTGCTCAGCTTTGTACGCGGCGGCCCGCCCAACTCCAAGCGCGAAATACCCAACCCTCGTTCGCTCGCGACGCCGCCGCTGCGTCAGGTCTGGCTTCTCGATACGGCGGGCGGCGCTGCGCCTCGGCCAGTAGGAATAGGATACGCACCGCAGTTCTCGCCCGACGGTGCCCGGCTCATCTGGCTTACGGAGCGGGGCGTGGCCAGCGCGCCGCTGCTTCACAAAGACGGCCACCACAGCGATGTCGGCGCCGCCGAGATCATGCTGGCCGGACCACTCTTCGCGCCGCGCTTCTCGCCCGACGGCAACAAGCTGGCGTACGAGCGCTCAGCCTATGTCGAAGTCTTCGATCTGAAATCGGGAGCGACCTGGGCCGTTGCCAGGCCGGCCGATGCGGTTGATGTCGATCCGACCTGGTCGCCGGATGGAGAGAGTATCGCCCTGCGGCGCCTGGTCGGGTCTCAGCCACCCACCGAGAACGGATACGCCGGGGAGTACGTTGCCAAGGAACCCTGGGCGATTCTGGTGGCGAGTGTGGCCACTCATCAAGTCCGCCAGGTTTGGCGCGCCGACCCCGGCATGGGCTCCGCCTACTACGACCTGGATCAGGACCCGACCGATACCGGGGCTCAAGTGCGCCAATTGTTCTGGTCGGATGGCAATGACATCGGATTTACCTGGGAGCGCGATGGATGGAGGCATCTCTATGCGGTGTCCGCGCAGGGAGGTCAGCCGCGGCTGCTCACGCCGGGCGAGGGCGAGGTGGAGACGGCTGCGCTTTCCCTGGATCGCAAAACTCTGGTGTACAGCACCAACATCGGCGATCCCTATAGGCGGCATATCGCGGCGGTGGCATTCGGCGGCGGAGCGCCCACGGCCAAAACCTTCGGCCCCACCAGCCAATGGACGCCGGTACCGCTGGCGGCCGGGTTCGCCTACATCGATGCCGGGTGGGCGATGCCCCCCGCAGTGGTATTGCAGGACATGAAAGGAATGACCCGGGGCGCAGGCGGCCCTGCGGTTCCAGACGCGTACCCTTCAGCCCAGATGGTCAAGCCCCAGCCGGTCAGCTTTCAGGGCGTGGATGGGCAGACTGCCTATGGCCAGTTGTTCGTGCCCGCCAAGCCGTCGGGTTGCGGCGTGGTGTTCGTCCACGGCGGAATCACGCGGCAGATGCTGCTCGGCTTCCATTATATGGACGCCTACTCCAACCTGTACGAGCTGAATCAATATTTCTCGACTCAAGGGTGCGCCGTCCTCTCGGTTGAATATCGCAGCAGCATCATGCGCGGCTATGCCTTTCGCAATGCGCCGGGTTGGGGAAACGGCGGAGCCAGCGAATACAAGGATGTGCTGGGCGGTGCAATTTATCTGAAATCGCGCGGCGATCTTAAGATCGACAAGATCGGCATATACGGCCTTTCCTGGGGCGGATACCTCACCGCACAGGCGCTGGCGAGAAACTCCGATGTCTTCAAGGTTGGATTCGACATGGCGGGGGTTCACGGTTTTCCCGGCGCCACGTACAAATATTCGCCGCTGGCCTTCGTCGGCCAGTGGCAATCGCCGGTCTACATTGTGGCGGGCGACGACGACCGCAATGTCGATTTCAACCAAAGCATTGCGCTGCTTCAGGCGCTGCGCAGCAAGACGGACAGCGTCGAGATCGCGGAGAAAGTGATTCCCAATGAAATCCACGATCTGTCTTTGACTTTCGAGGATCTCGTGGACGTGTACTTCGAAGGCAGCGAGTTCATGCTCAATCACCTGCTGCAATCGCGCTAAAACCGGGGAGACAAATGGCCAGTCGCGTTCCCGAAGCCTCGCCGCAGACCTATGCGCGGGTCGGCGGAGTGCTTTACCTTTTCATCATCGTGGCTGCGCTCTTCGGAGAAGCCTACGTTCGGGGCAGCCTGCTGGTGGCGCGCGATCCGATCGCTACCGCCAGCAATATATTGGGCTCCGAGACGCTGTTCCGCGTCGGCTTGGCCGGCGAAATGCTCACTTGCGTGTGCGACGTGACAGTGACGCTGATCCTGTACGTCTTGCTCAAGCCGGTGAGCCGCAACCTGGCCTTGCTCGCGGCGTTTTTCAGATTGACGTTCGTCGCCGTTTATAGCGTCGCCAAGCTTTTCGAGATTGCCGCGTTGGCGGCGTTGGATGGCGCCGATTATCTGAAAGCCTTCGACGCACCGCAATTGGCCGACCTGGCTTTCGTGGCGCTCAGAGTGCACGGGCTTGGATACGGCGTCAGCCTGCTATTCTTCGGTTTCTGCTGCATCTTGTTCGGCTACTTGATTCGCAATTCCCGGTACCTGCCCAAGATTCTCGGCACACTGCTCGTGATCGGGGGAATGGGCTATATCCTCTTCAGTCTGGCGCAAATTCTGGCGCCGTCCTTCGCCGCCAACTATCTATTTCCCTGGCTGATGCTGCCCGCCTTTCCCGCCGAGTTGGGACTCGCCCTATGGCTCACGGTAAAAGGGGTGAATGTCGCGAAGTGGAAACAACGAGCGCAGGCGTGAGCGGCCCGCGCTCGGGGACGCCGGCAGCAGCGGCGGTCGCGACGCCCAAAGCCGAGATTGCAATCGATGTCGCGCTCGTCAAAAGGCTGCTGCAGGCGCAGCATCCGGATTTGGCCGACGCTGCCCTCGAGCCCGTCGCGTCCGGCTGGGACAATGCGATATTTCGTCTCGGCGACCAACTGTGTGTGAGATTGCCGCGGCGTGAAGCGTCTGCCGCGCTGCTCGCAAACGAGCAGCGTTGGCTGCCGGCGCTCAGCGAACGCCTGCCGTTGCCGATTCCCTCGCCCGTGCGCATGGGGATCGCATGCTTGAACTACCCGTGGAGTTGGAGTGTGCTGCCCTGGCTGCCGGGCGCCACCGCCGATCAAGCGCATTTATTCGCCGCCGAGGGAGTCGCGCTGGCGCGCTTTCTCAAGGCCCTGCACACGCCGGCGCCGTCAACAGCGCCGCGCAATCCGTATCGAGGCGTGCCGCTTTTGCAGCGCGCGGCGGCAGTCGAGGAGCGTATGGAGCGCTTGGGCCGAACCAGACAATCCGTGGGAAATCCGATCCGATCGATCTGGAGAGACGCTCTGGCCGCCCCCATCGATGTCGACGACACGTGGATACACGGCGATCTGCACGCACGCAATGTGCTGGTGCACGAGCAACGACTCAGCGCTGTCATCGATTGGGGCGATCTCTGCAAAGGCGACTGCGCAACCGATTTGGCTGCAGTCTGGATGTGGCTGCCAAATGGCGAGTCTCGCGCAATGGCGATGGCCGCGTACGGAGGTTCAACCGCCACCTGGCAGCGCGCACGAGGCTGGGCGGTTCTGTTTGGATTGGTGCTCCTGGAAACCGGACTGACCGATAATCCGCCGCACGCCGCGATGGGCGAACGGATATTGCGCAACTTGAATGATGGCCTATAGTCGACCGCAGAAGCCGCGGGCGTAAGGGCAAGCGCCGGGACATGCACATTACATTCGTATATGCCGCGGTGTTCGGACTGTACGGCAACTGAAGCGACGAGCGCATGCCTGTAGCCACGCCCATCCTCACGCCGCGACTCATTCTCCGGCCGCCGGATGCAAAAGACGCGGCGTTGATCTTCGGGCGATACGCCGGCGATTTGGAAGTCACGCGTTTTGTCGGCTGGCCTCGACATGCCAGCATCCACGAGACGGCTGCATTTGTGGAATTTTCAGCGTCCGAATGGGCGCGCTGGCCGGTGGGACCGCTGCTGATTGAATCGCGGTCCGACGGGGCTCTCTTGGGTTCGACCGGCCTGGCATTTGAATCACCAACCCAGGCTTCCACCGGCTACGTCCTTGCCCGCGACGCCTGGGGATTCGGATATGCCTCAGAGGCCCTGACCGCGGTGGTCGCAGTTGCGAAGACTCTGGCGATGACGCGCCTCTATGCCCTGTGCCACCCGTCCCATTCGGCGTCGATCCGCGTCCTCGAACGCGGCGGCTTCTTATACGAAGGTCTCTTGAACAAGCAACAGATATTCCCCAACCTCTGCGATAGCCCGCAGAATGTTGCGAGCTATGCGTATCCTCTAGCCCCACGATTCCCTGGAAGCCCCCATGAACGCAGCAATCAAGGTCCGGCCGGTCGAGCAGGCTGATTTCACTGCATGGATGCCGCTGTGGAGCGGATATAACGCCTTTTACGGGCGCAAGGACGCAACCGCGTTGCCTCGCGAAATTACCGAGACCTTGTGGCGGCGCTTCTTCGACCCGAATGAGCCGGTGTTTGCGCTGGTCGCCGAGCGCGACAGCAAGATACTAGGACTTGTGCACTATCTCTATCACCGCGACACCACGCGCGTGGAACTCACCTGCTATTTGCAGGATCTGTTCACCGAACCATCCGAACGAGGACGCGGAATCGGAAAGTCGCTGATCGAGGGCGTGTACGGTTGCGCGCGGGCGGCGGGCATTCACTGCGTCTACTGGCAAACGCACGAATCGAACGCGGCCGGCCGGCGGCTGTACGATAAGGTCGCCAGGCATTCCGGCTTCCTCGTCTATGAGCAGGAATTATGAGCCGCGATTGGTGTCAGCCGACAACGACCTCGCTGATCTGCACCACCGGCGTCAGATCGGTATAGTTCGGAATGTCGCCCATGATTTCCTTTGCGTGCGGTCCGAAGCCGCGCTGAAAGGCGTCGACTGAATCGCAGTAGATGTGACACATGCCGACGAAGGCTGCGGGAGCGCCGGGCGTACCGCCCGCCAGACCTTTGTCGACGGTGTAGAACTTGCAATTTTCGCCCATGCGGTTCTTCACCAGCGGCATGTGCTTGTCGCGATAGTACTCATGGTTGAATTTAGCGCCGGGCGTATTGGGGTACATCACGCTCACTTTGATCATGGCCATCTCCTAAGATGATTTGCCGAGGGATGCGATGATGCATCCCAAGCGCCTGCCGACGCCAGTCCCACAGGATCGCGTTGAACCTTTGACGTCCCGCGGGTGCGGGTGTAAGAAATCGTAATGCGCGGCGACGAATACAAGCAGTTTCGCGGGGTTGCCGGATACTGCACGCAGATCGGGCTGCTGCTGGCGGGTTTAAGTTCCGCCGTGATGGCGCAAGCGCCACCGGAGCTTTCCCGCGCCGTGCAGTTTTATGGACATGAGCACGGCGGCGCGGATAGTCCCGCCTTTCGCTGGGCATTGGCGGACCTCAATGACGATGGCCGCGACGATGCAATCGTGCTTTTGTCGGGTCCGAGATACTGCGGTGCGGACGGGTGCACCATGCTCGTATTTCGCGGCACCGACCAGGGCTTCACCTTGGTCTCTGCCACCGCCATTGTCATGGCGCCCATTCGGGTGTCCGCGAACAGTGTGGACGGTTGGCGATCCCTCATCGTTTATTCAAAAGGAAAGGGGGAGGTGGTACTTAAATTCAGCGGTACGCACTACCCGGCCAACCCGTCCATGCAGCCGAAAGTGGATCGCCTCGAGTTGGAGGCGGCGGCCAATGCGATCCAATGAGTGCTAAAATATGGCGACCCACCCCGATTCGGGCAATAGCGAGATTCCGCAATGATCGCAACCCACGGCCTGACTCACCTGGCTCTATCCGTGCGGGACCCCGATCGCGCACTGCGGTTCTACGAGTCGGTATTTGGCGTAAGGGAATATTTTCGCAGTACCGACACCATTCAGGTGCTCGGGCCCGGTCCGCACGACGTCATTGCATTCGAAAGACGCCCGGATGGGGCCGGCGTGCCGGGCGGCATCATTCACTTCGGTTTCAGGCTGACGCGGCCGGAAGACATCGATGGCGCCGTCGCCGCGGTGGAAAAGGCCGGTGGCACGATCAGTTCGAGGGGAGAATTCGCGCCGGGCCTGCCGTACGCTTTCGTGCGCGACCCCGATGGCTACGAAATAGAGATCTGGTTCGAGTAGGCGGCGCGGTGGAGGTGGCAGCGAACTTTTCGGGCGGCTGTGCGTGCGGCGCAGTTCGCTACCATTGCTCGACAAGTCCCGTCGCGATGATCAAGTGCCACTGCCGCGACTGCCAGCGTGCCGGCGGCTCCGCGTACGCGCCGACCGTGGTGATTCGAACTGCAGATTTTCGCCTGCTGCGCGGCGAGCCGCGCTATCACGAAATTACCGCCGTCAGCGGCAACCTTGCACGGCGCGGTTTCTGCGACAAATGCGGATCGCCTTTGTTCGCGTCGAGCTCCGCGCGTCCCGATGTGATGGGAATCAGGGCCGGCAGCCTTGATGATCCCAGTTGGTTTCGCGCGACAAGGGAATATTGGATCCGCAGCGCGCAACCTTGGGATATCTTGAGTCCCGCCACGGTGAAATTCGCTACGGGAGCGTAAGCGAAATTCATCCCGTACATGATTCACCTGGATCATCTCACCATCTTTGTCGCTGACGTCGCGTGCTCGCGCGAGTGGTACACGCAACACATCGGCCTCAAGTTCGAATTCGAGATCCCGGGCGCCCATGTGGCGGCGCTTCAAGATGATGGAGGACTCACGCTATTTGTCGAGAAAGCAACGCAAGCGGGCGGGGCCGCGTCTTGCGTATTGACGTTTCGCGTCGCCGACGTCGAGGAGAAATGCCGTGAATTGAGCGACTGCGGTGTGGTGCTCGAGGCGCAGCCGCAGAAGCTCTTTTGGGGCTACGGCGCGGAGCTGCGCGATCCCGACGGCTACTTGATACGGCTGTGGGATGAGCTTTCCATGCACGAGAAAGGCTGACTTAAAAAATGCCAACACAACGAGGAAAAACATGCGCGGGCTATATCTCTGTCTGGCGGTGATCGGCGCCGCCGTGCCTTACTCGCAATTCCTGCCGTGGCTCGCCGAGCATGGTCTGAACCTGCCGATGCTCTTCAGCGAGTTGTTCTCCACCCGCATTGGCGCATTCTTCGGCTGCGATCTGCTGATCTCGGCCGTGGTGCTGGTCGGCTTCATCCGCCGCGAGGGCGCAAAGCAAGGCATTCGATTGCTGTGGGTGCCGGTCGCCGCCACGTGCTTGATCGGTGTCAGTTGCGGCTTGCCGCTTTTTTTGTACATGCGCGAACGGCGGTCGGCAACCGCTACCT
>DATMKO010000115.1:0-7425 GCA_035571175.1 Steroidobacteraceae bacterium
GTGATGTATCGAGCCCTCGATGCGCATCGCCGGGATCGCCTGGGTCTGCGGCTCGGCATTGACGGTGTTGAAGCGCAGGTGATGTTGGCATCCCGGGCATATGTTGGCGCTCTGCAAGACCGTTGCCTTGCAGTGCGGACAGACCCGGGTTGCCCCCACGGTGCTCGGGCGAGCCACGCTCATTGGGAGGCTCCTAGCTGCCGTTGCTCATCGAGCCCGTTTTAATCTTACCTTTGTCATCATCCCAGCCGAACTCGACGTGGCCGCGCATGCGCGAACCCGCCGCGACCGTGATCGAACCTGCCTTCACGTCGCCGACAATGACGCCGCCCTCGAGCACGTCGACCCGTTTGGCGGACTCGATGTTGCCCTGCAGTTCACCACCGACCACGACGATCCCTGCCAGCACCTGGCCGGTCAGATGTGCACCCGCATCCATGCTGAAATTGCCGTCGATGCGTACGTCGCCTTTGAAGCGGCCGGCCATTCGCACATTTCCCGAACCCTCGATCTTCCCTTCGATCGAAAGTCCCGAGGCAATCACGGATTCACCGCCCTCGACTGCGGTTTTGGGGGTCGGGCGGCGCGGCGAAACGGCCAATCCCGAATCGCCGAGGCTGCGTTCCGGCGCGCCTCGGTCCAGCGCCGTCGCCGCTGAGGGAACGGATGAACCCGCTGGAGCGGACGTGGGGGTTTCTTTCCATAAGGCCATAAATAAATCTCCCGCTAATGAGTGGCTTAAGCGTACACGCTAACGCCGGTATATGTCATCGGACACCTGTCTTCGAATGGAGACGACCGGGCCCTTGACGGCTGTCGTCTATAATGGCCCTCAAATCAAGACAGGGGCATTAACTTTTGTTTCAACAACTTGAGCGCTTGAGCGCCGATTCGATTCTCGGACTGATGGCGAAATATCGGGCTGATCCTACACCCCAGAAAGTGGATCTTGGGGTGGGTGTGTACCGTGATCTTGAGGGCAATACCCCCGTTCTGCACTGCGTCCGCCGGGCGGAACAGGAGCTCTTTGCGGCGCAAACCACCAAGTCCTACGTGGGTGCCGCGGGCCGCGAGGAATTCAACGCCGCAGTACAGGAATTGGTGCTGGGCGCGGCGCACGCCGCGTGCCGCGACCGGCGCGCGATTACCATACAGACGCCGGGCGGATGCGGGGCACTGCGGCTGGGCGCGGAATTGATCCACGCCGCCGCTCCCTCCGCGGCGGTGCACCTGAGCGATCCCACCTGGGGGAATCACACCCCGCTGCTGGGCAGCACCGGCATCAGGCTCGAACGCTATCCCTACTACGATCCGCACGCTCATGCGTTGCGCTTCGAGGCGATGATGCAGAGCCTGGAGCGGGCGCCCGCCGGCGATGTCGTGTTGCTGCATGCCTGCTGCCACAATCCGAGCGGCGCGGATCTTCGAGTTGATCAATGGCAGGCGGTGATGGATTTGCTGCAGCGTCGCAAGCTCGTTCCCTTCCTCGATCTTGCGTATCTGGGGTTTGCCGCATCGCTCGACGAGGACGCTGCCGCGGTGCGCATGATTGCGCAGCGCCTGCCGGAAGCGCTGATCGCGGTGTCGTTTTCCAAAAATCTCGGGCTGTATCGCGAGCGCGTCGGCGCACTCATCGTGGTGAGCGAAAGCGCAAATCGCGCCGAGGCGGTGGCGAGCCATACGCTGAAGATCGCGCGCGGCATCTACTCGATGCCGCCGGATCACGGCGCGGCCATTGCGGCGCGGATTTTCGCCGACCCAAATTTGAAGCGCGATTGGATCCGGGAACTCGACTCCATGCGTACCCGGATTCAGGAAATGCGCGCATTGTTGGCGCAGCGTCTGAAAAGCGCGACCGGCGACGGCTCGTTCGATTTCATACGAGCGCAGCGCGGCATGTTTTCCCTGCTCGGAGTGTCTGCGCCGGCGGTCGAGCGGCTGCGCGAGAAGCATCACATCTACATGACCGCGGATAGCCGCATGAATCTCGCCGGCATCATGCCGCACAATGTGGATTACGTCGCCGCGGCGTTCGCGGCGGAGCGCGCGATAACTGCGGCGGGCGGGGACTAGCTGGCCAGGGCTTGGCTGAGCGCGGTGATTTCCGCGGCGGAATCCTGCATCACCGCCATTGTCTTCGATTCGGTCAGGCCAAGCCGCCACGCGGCTGGAAGATCTTGCAATTCGCGCTCGAGGCCGGCGATGTTGGTGCCGTACGACACCATCAGAACGGCGACGCCGACCACGTCGCTCAAATTCGGCGGGTCGCCGTCGGTTCGGGCAAAATCCTCCTGTCCGACCGCGTGCGCCATCGATTCGGCAAATTTCCAATTCTCCAGAATCGCCTTGCCGATGCCGGGATACCATTCGGCGATGATGTCGTTCAGCGCAGTCTCGCTCTTGAACAGCTCCGGGTGATCCACGGCGCGGGTCAATATGTAAAGCTTACCGATGCCGTGCATCATCCCGGTCAGCATCGCCTCGTCCGGATTGACCTTGGTGCAAGTCTTCGCCAGTACGAAAGCGTACGCGGCCACATAGGTGCTGCGCTCCCACAGATCGTTCAGGTGCGGCGCCAGGCTCGCCAGCTTGTTGGCCTGGCGGATCTGATTCATCGCGAAGGACATTGCCGCGCTGCGCACCATGTTGTAGCCGATGCGATTGATCGCGGTGCGCAGATCGTTGATGGCGCGCCCGCTGGGATTGACCGCGGCCGAATTGGCAATACGCACCAGCCGGGCCGCCAGTGCCGGCTCCGATCCGACCACCCGGCAGACCTGATCCGTCGAGGACTTGGTGTCCTCCAGAACGCGCCTGACTTTGACGGCTATTTCGGGAAATGACGGAAGATCGACGTGGCCCCGCGACAAATCCGCGGCCAGGGTACGTACGAAATCAAATTCAGCTTGCGATGTGGCTTGCACAAGACCTGGATATCGACAGCACCAGGTCTTTCTTTAGGGCAATAATTTGGCTATCGCGCGGCCCGGGTCCTGAAGCGTTGCCGCACCTCGCCGCTCTGCGATCGCTCGGTATAGTGCCCGCCGCTGTAACGGGCGATCACATGACGCCAAAACGCCACTGAACCGGGATGGCGCATATATTCGACGATTTCCCATTCGCCCGCAAAGCGGTCGAATATCAAGGTCGCGGCGTCCCGGCCGATGCCTGCTCTTCGATGCTGATTGCGGACGAAGAACTCCGACATCCTGTAGTTCGCGATTTTTTCGCCCGCCGGCGCAATGCGCGGCCGCGTTACTAGGGCAAAGCCGACGGAGTCGCGCCCTTTGAGTATCAGCAGCGGGTGCGATTGATCGTTGGAAAACCAGTTCGCGAAGATCTCGTCCTGGTGGGGATTGGCCGTGCCAAGTACCGAAAACAAACCGGTGTTGAGGTCAGCTAGGGATTCAATGTATTCGCCGTAAACGCTCTGGATCCACTGGCGATCCTGCTTCGAACGTCCTACATCGCGAATACTGACCAACGAAACCGCATCCTCAGTACTTGAAAATACACAGCCCGGGCGGACGTGCCTGATGGCAGTCCGCCCGGGCATGTGGGTTCAGCAGCGTGCGCGAATTACGGCTTCGCAGCTGATGCCGCACTGGCGGCTGCATCACTAGCGGCGCTCGCAGCAGCTGCTGAATCAGCGGCAGGCGCAGCCGGCGCGGCGGCCGGAGGAGGAGTCGGTTCGGCGGCCGGGGCAGGAGCCTCGGTCTTGCTGCCGCAGGCGCTCAGCACGAATGCAGCGACAAAGGCCCTCAAAGCAAATTTGGTCTTCATCTATCGATACCCCAGAAATTTTAAGGACAAATATTTAGGCCGAGAGTGTTGTTTTTGGGCCTTCACCCAAATGTCCCGACCGATTTTAGAGGGTTTTGCCTCACTTTCATACCTCTTTCGCGTCAGCTCACACTCCTTGACGTTCGGACCGCCGGCCGGGGTTAAACTTCTCGTCCTACACACGGAGGACTTGTGAACGATTCCAGACTCGATCAGCTATATGCAGCGCATTTGACGACGCTCATGCAGCGTACGGACCGGTCCTTGGCGGCAACAGGCTTCGATGCATTGGTCATCCCTGCCGGTCGGCCGCCGATCCAGTTCCTGGACGATCAAGACTATCCTTTCAAGGTCAATCCGCAATTCAAGGCATGGGTCCCCATCCTCGACAATCCGCGCTGCGTTCTCATCTATGCGCCCGGCGCCAGTCCTACAGTGCTGTTCTATCGACCCAACGATTTTTGGCACAAACCGGCCCGGATGCCGCAGGAATCCTGGACCGCCTCCGTGAAATTGATCGCCATGGATGACGACGCGAAGGCCGCCGCTCACTGGGCGAAACTCGGTCGCGTGGCCTTTATCGCGCCTGATCGCGACATATTGCCCGGCATCGATCCGGCAAACCTCAATCCGCCGGAGCTCCTGGCGCGATTGCATTACGACCGCGCCGTGAAGACTCCGTACGAGCTCGCCTGCATGCGCAAGGCAAGCGAACTTGGCGCGCGCGGCCACCGCGCGGCGCTCGCGGCGTTCCGCCGCGGAGACTCCGAATACCAAGCGCACATGGCGTATCTGCAAGCCTGCGCGCAGCGCGAAGAGGAAATGCCGTACAACAATATCGTAGCGTACAACGAAAATGCCGCGGTGCTGCACTACCAGCACTTGGAGCGCGTGGCGCCGGCGCCGCTACGTTCTTTCCTGATCGACGCGGGGGCGCAATATCGCGGTTACGCCGCCGATATCACCCGCACCTACGCGAGTGGCGCCGGCCGATTCAACGATCTCGTGCAGGCCACGGATTGCGCGCAGCTACAACTGTGCAACGAGATCGTGGCCGGCCGCGATTATCGCGAGGTGCACCTCGCGGCGCACCGCATCCTGGGGGATGTCATGCATGAGGCTGGCCTGACAAAAATACCCGGGCAGGCGGCCCTCGAAGCCGGTGTCACCAGCGTGTTCTTTCCGCACGGCATCGGGCACCTGCTCGGCCTGCAAGTACACGATGTCGGAGGTGTGATGGGCGATACATCAGGTCAGGAACTCGAGCGCCCCCCCGGTCACCCCTACCTGCGCCTGACGCGCATGCTCGAACCCGGCGTGGTGGTCACGGTGGAGCCCGGGATTTACTTCATCGATTCGCTGCTGCGCGCGGCCAGCGCGGACGCGCGGCGCCCGCACATCGATTGGAAGGCGGTCGAGGAACTGAAGCCCTGCGGTGGCGTACGCATCGAAGACAATGTCGTGACGACAACGTCAAAGCCGGAGAATATCACCCGGGACGCGTTTGCCGCAGGTGCGTAGGCGCTATGTCTTGGCCTTGCGGCGTTTCGGCTTCGCGGCTTTGTCGCTTTCCTCGTCAGCCGCGGCGGCCTTCTTGGACTTCTTCGGCGCCTTGGCCGCTTTCGGCTCCTTCGCCGGCTTGGCGGCCTTGGGCGCTTTCGGGGCCTTCGGCGCCTTGGCAGCCTTGGGTTCTTCCTTCTTTTCGGTCGCCACCGGCGCCGAATCCACCAATTGCATCAATGCCATGTCGGCCGAATCGCCCGGCCGCGGTTCCATCTTGAGAATGCGCGTGTAGCCGCCGCCGCGCGCTTTGAAACGCGGGCCCAGATCGTCGAATAATTTCTCAACGACGCTCACATCGCGCAACCGCGCGTACGCCAGGCGGCGCATGGCGATCGAATCGACCCTGGCCAGGGTGATCAGGGGTTCGACCACGCGGCGCAGCTCCTTGGCCTTGGGCACGGTGGTGCGAATGGTCTCGTGCCGTAGCAGCGAGGTCGCCATGTTGCGCAACATCGCATGACGATGGGAGGCATTACGCGATAGCTGACGCCCGCTGTTTCTGTGACGCATTTTCTCTGGACCCTAAGTTGTAATACGACTCGGCGCGATTCTAAAGACCGTCGCGCTCGTCATCGCGCTTCAATCCCGGCGGCGGCCAATTGTCGATGCGCATACCCAAGGTCAGGCCGTGGCTCTCCAGAACCTCCTTGATTTCCGTCAGGGATTTCTTGCCCAGATTCGGCGTGCGCAGCAACTCGACTTCCGTGCGCTGCACCAGATCGCCGATGTAATGGATGTTCTCGGCTTTGAGGCAGTTGGCGCTGCGCACCGTGAGCTCCAGCTCGTCGACCGGACGCAGCAGAATCGGATCGAACTGGGTTTCCGTCGCCTTGGTGGTGGACTCGTCCTGGCCCTGCAAATCGACGAATACCGACAGCTGATCCTTCAGGATCCCGCCGGCGCGGCGAATCGCCTCTTCCGGGTCGATGGTGCCGTTGGTCTCGATATCGAGGATCAGCTTGTCCAGGTCGGTGCGCTGCTCGACGCGCGCGCTCTCGACATTGTAGGTCACCTTGCGCACCGGGCTGAACGATGCGTCCAACTGCAGCCGGCCGATGGCGCGCGTCTGTTCTTCGAACGCCATGCGCTGTGCCGCCGGACGATAACCGCGCCCGCGCTCGACCTTCAGCGACATCGACAATTCGCCGGCCTTGGTCAGATTCGCGATGACCAGATCCGGATTCAAAATCTCGATGTCGTGATCGCCGGCGATATCGCCGGCCGTCACCGGTCCTGGACCCTTCTTGTGCAGGCGCACTTCGGCAACGTCGCGCGTATGCATGCGGATCGCGACGGCCTTGAGATTCAGCAGGATGTCGACGACGTCTTCCTGCACGCCCTCGATGGCCGTGTACTCGTGCAGCACGCCTTCGATCTCGATCTCGGTGATGGCTGCGCCCGGCAATGAGGACAGCAGCACGCGCCGCAGCGCGTTGCCCAAGGTGTGACCAAAACCCCGTTCGAACGGTTCGATCACGATGCGCGCATGGCGCGGCGACACAGGCTGTACCTTGACGACCCGCGGCTTTAAGAATTCATTGATCGATCCCTGCATGGAATACCCTCGCTGGCTAACCGGAAACAACGCAGCCCGAAGGCTGCGGTGCGTTACTTGGAATACAACTCGACGACCAGGCTCTCGTTGATGTCCGGCAGAATTTCCTGCCGATCGGGAACCGACTTCAAAATCCCCGAAAACTTCTTGTCGTCAACTTCAACCCAGTCGGGAAAACCGACCTGGGCGGCAATGGTGAGCGCGGCCGTCACACGGCTCTGCTTCTTGGCGCGTTCGCGCAGGTTGATCACATCGCCGGCCTTGCACTGGTAGGAAGCGATGTTGACCAGTTTGTCGTTCACCGCCACGCCTTTGTGGCTCACCAGCTGCCTGGCCTCGGCGCGCGTCGCGGCGAAGCCCATGCGATACACCACATTGTCCAAGCGGCATTCCAGGAATTGCAGCAGCGTTTCGCCGGTGGCGCCGGGACGGCCTGCGGCCTTCTGATAGTAGTTGCGGAACTGACGCTCGAGCACACCGTACATGCGGCGCAGCTTCTGCTTCTCGCGCAGCTGCAAACCGTA
>DATMKO010000116.1:0-17393 GCA_035571175.1 Steroidobacteraceae bacterium
CGCCGTGGCGCCCGGGATCATCGCCACCGACATGGTCAAACAGGCCTTCGATGACGAGGCAATCAGCAAAATCGTTCCTATGAAGCGCGCCGGAACCGCCGATGAGGTCGCGAGTCTGGTGGCTTTTCTGGCTTCACCTGAGGCCGGATACATCACCGGCCAGGTGATTTCCATCAATGGCGGAATGTTGTAGCGGCTCTTCAAGCGCCTAACCGCAGGTCACGATCGCGGCTCCCGGCTCCAACCGCGCTTGCAGCGCGGCTGCGACCACTGCGCCCACGGAGAATATAGTAGCGCCCGAAGCAGGCAACGTCGCATTGGCGGCATGCGTGCCGAAATGGGCGATCAGAGTCCACTGCATATCGTTGGTCAAGCGCCATTCGACTCGCAGCACGCCGTTGACAATCTCGAAGCGGCCGCCGCGCCTCATCGCCGGCAGATGCGGCGCCAAGTGACGCCGCCGCAGCGACAACAGCTCTTGGATAAAATCCAGGCGCGCGCGATGCGCAGGGAACGTGCGCTCATGCCACCGCAGCTTGCTGGCGTGGAATGTCGATTCGGCATGGGGATCGGGGATGCGCGCGATGGCAGCGTCATCCGCGAAGGCGGCAAAGCGCTTGAACTCCTGGCGCCGCCCGTTCGACACCGACGGCGCGACTTCGGGACCGAAATCGCAGAAAAACATAAACGGTGTCGATGCGGCAAATTCCTCCCCCATGAACAGCATCGGCACTTGCGGCGAGAGCAGCAGACAGACGTATGCGGCGCGAAGCAGCCGCTCATCGGCAATCGAGCCGATACGGCCGCCGAAAGCGCGATTGCCGACCATGTCGTGATTTTGCAGAAATCCGACGAACGCGGCCGGAGGTAGATGGCCGCTGGGTTCGCCTCGCACCTTATCTTGGAATACAGAATATTCTCCTTGGTAGGCGAAACCTTCCGCAAGCGAACGTCCCAATTTCTGAAGCGGCTGCGCCGCATAGTCGGCGTAGTAGCCATCCGACTCGCCGCAGGTGATGACATGCAGCGAGTGATGCACGTCGTCATCCCATTGCGCCGTCGCAACCAGCGGCTGTCCTGCGGCATTGCGTTCAAGATAGCGCGCTTGATTGGCATTGTTCTCGAGCACCAGGTGCACTTGGCGCTCGTGTCCGGCTCGTTCGCGAATGGCAGCGGCGATTTCGCCGACAATATCCGGACTCGACCGGTCTCGCATCGCATGCACGGCGTCCAGCCTCAAGCCGTCGAAGCGATATTCCTCGATCCAGTAGAGTGCGTTGTGCACGAAAAAATCGCGGACCGTGCGGCTGCGCTCGCCGTCGAAATTGATCCTGGCACCCCAGGGTGTTTTTTGCGCGAAATCGAAGAATTCCGGACAATAGGCGTGAAGATAGTTCCCCTCCGGACCGAAATGGTTGTACACCACATCGAGCAGCATCATTAGTCCCTGCGAATGCGCTGCATCGACCAAGGCCTTCAAGTCCTCGGGACTGCCATAGCATTGCGCCGGCGCGAACTGCAGTACGCCGTCATAACCCCAATTGCGCCCGCCGGGAAACGCCGCCACTGGCATCAATTGTAAAGCGGTGATCCCTAGCTCCTTGAGTTCCTCGAGCCGTTGGCAGGCAGCGGCAAACGTGCCGTGTTTCGTGAATGTGCCCACGTGCAACTCATAGAGCACCGCATCCGGCCATGATCGCCCGCTCCATTCCGGGTTGCGCCACGTAAACTCCCGCGGATCAACGATCTCGCTGACGCCGTGAACACCCAGAGGATTGCTGCGCGACGCGGGATCTGGAACGGCAAGCGTTTGCCCGTCGCCGGCCTGCACGACGAATTTGTAACGCCAGCCGGCTTGTGCATCAGCGATGTCAATCTCGTGCCAGCCACCCTCGGCGGCATGCATGGCAAACCGCATGGGCGGCGCGCCGCCGCCATGAGCGTCCAGTTCCAGCGCCACGCGTGAGCTGGAAGGCGCCCACAGGCGAAAGCGGGTGCCGCCTGCCGGCTTAAGCGCGGCGCCAAAAGGCATCGCGTGCGCAAACTGACGAGTCAAGTGTCCTCGTCTTTCCTATGTTGCGGCCACCAGCGTTGCAGGAGCGCAGCCGCCCAGTTTTTACCGCCAAGTCCGAATGCCAGCGCGAGCGCGAGCATCAGGCCGCCGAGAATGATGAGAAAGGTTCTTTGCACGATATCGCCGCCGATCTCGACCTGGCTCAAGGCGATCATCACGACAAAAGTCATGATCACATACCGAACAATCCTGCCCAAGATTTCGGCGTCGGGAATCTGTGCATCGACGCAGTAGGCTTGTACGGCGTTGCCGACGAAACGCGCACAGTACGAGCCGAACACCACGATCAGCATCGTGATCAGCAATTTTGGCGTGAATAGCACGACGCGACCCAACAGGTCCGTAATGTAGGTAAGGCCCAAACTATTGAAGGCGATAATCAGGGCCGCCAAAATCACCAGCCAGAAGGCGACTATGCCGAACAGCGTGGTGGTATCGCCACGCATGCCAGCCTGCCTCAAAAAATTGTCCGTGCCCGCGCGCTCAGTCAACACATTGAAGTTCACCGCCCGCAGCGCACGCTGCACGGCGAAGCGCACCGCCTTCGCAAACAACCATCCGACTGCCACCACGAACAGCGCCAGTAACAGCTTGGGCAAGAATGCCGCGATTTGGTGCAAAAACTCCCGAGTTGCATCCATCATCATGTCAATGCTTTGCATGAGAGTCCCCCATTATCCATCGCTCCAGTCGAGAATTCCCTGCAATGGAATGCCAACCCAACTCGGCCGATTGCCGAGTTCATAGCGCAATTCGTATAACGCCTTCTCGAGTTCAAACAGCCCCAGCATGCCGTGTCCGGACTGCAACGACTCGTACAGCGCAGCGTCGCGGGCGGCCGCATCGTATGCCGACAGAAACGCGGTGCGCACCTCAAGTTCCCACGCCCGAGCCAACGGCGCCAATCTCGCGGCCTCGGCCTCGTTGTGCGCGATGCTTCGCAATGCGCTCTGCTGCACATATCCGAAGGAACGCATCATCCCCGCAACGTCGCGCAGAGGTGAATGCTTGGCTCGCCGCTGCTCCAGGCCGCGGCCGGGCTCGCCCTCGAAATCGATGATGACGAAATCGTTGCGCGTCACCAGCACCTGCCCAAGATGATAATCGCCGTGAATGCGTATTTTCATGCCCTGCGGCGCCGCTTTCGCACAAGCCTCCATGCGCGACGAGATTCGATCGCGCTGCGCGAGCACGGCGTTGGCGCGCTCGCGATCGGCCGCCGGCACAGCTTCCAAGTTCACCGCCAACAGATCCAGCGCGGTGCGCGCTTCCTCTAACGCACGCTGGCGATAGGCGTCGATGTCGGCGCGGCTAAGCGGCTGGGGAGAAAACGCCGCATCGTCGGTCGGCCGCGCGAGCGCGCGATGCAGTTCGGCCGTTCGCACGGCCAGCACCCGGATCAAAGTCAAATAGGCTTCGTGCACATTGACCGGAAGCGCATCGCCGGCCGGTGTGGTTCGATACTGTTCGAGGTGCCGTCGCACATATTCAAGCGAATAAGTCCAACCATCTCCTTGGTTCGCCACATAGGCCTGCAGCATCGCCAGCAACTTCGTCTGGCCGTCATTGGCGATGTATTCGAGCACTCCTGCGAGCGGCGCGCAGTTCGCATAGTGCGCCACCTCGGTGAGGTACAGACCCATTTCGAGCTCCGGATTCATACCGGCACGCAGCCGCCGATACCCCTTGAGCAAGAGCCGCTCACGCATGTTGACGACGGTGTTCGAGCTGGAACCGCGAGGCCGTTCTACAGGCAGCGCCGCGAAATCCTGTCCGGCAATCTCCGCGAACGCCGCCGTCGGCCTGAATTGCAGTTTGCCCTGCGCCATGGGTATTTCGCGCCCCCCAGCCATGGCCGCAACGACCGCGCGACAAAACAGTTCGTCGGCAAATGCGTCGCCCATCACTCCGACATTGGCCTGCTGGCGAATTTTGACCACCGCCGCCGTCGAAAGATTCCGCACGCGATCTTCGTCTCGTTCCTCCCAGGCCATTGCCAGCGGCAAAAAGTAGCTCACCCGCTCTTCGACCCCATCGAGCTCGACCAACGCCACCAACCAGGACACATACCCATCCTGCCACAGCACATGATCGGTGATGCGAGCGCTCTCGATTGCGGTGCCCTTCGCCGCATACCAACGCTGAGTCTCGATGTAGCGTGCCAGCGTGTCGGTTTCGAACTGCGCGCGAGTCTTCTCCGCCATGCCGATGCGCCACGGCACCACGCGCTCGCGAAACAAACTGGTCCAGCCGTCGAACAGCACCAGTACCGGGCGTTCATCGACGGACACGACTTGCTCGTGCCAGGACGGCACGGCGGCATCGGTAGCCAGCCTGAACCAGTAAAAGCCGTAGGCTGAGATCGTCAGCAGGTACGGCAATTCGCCAATCGGCGGAAACGCCGTGCGCCCGAGCATTTCCACGGGCACGCGGCCCTTGTACATCGCGAGATTCAATTCAACCGGCTGCGCCGAGCGCGAGAGGTTTGCGACACACAGGATGGTGTCGTCGCCGAACTCGCGCAAATAGGCCAATATCTTGCGATTGCCCGGCCTCAAGAAGCGGCGCGAGCCGCGGCCGAACGCCTGACTGGTCTTGCGCACGGCGAGCATGCGCTTGGTCCAACTCAAGAGCGAACTGGGATCGCGCGATTGAGCCTCGACATTGGTCGAGAGAAAACCGTATATCGCATCCATGATCGGCGGCAGATACAGGCGTTGGGGGTCGGCGCGCGAAAACCCGGCATTGCGGTCCGGACTCCATTGCATCGGCGTACGCACGCCGTTGCGGTCGCCAATGAAAAAATTGTCTCCCATCCCGATTTCATCGCCGTAATAAAGTATGGGAGAACCCGGCATCGACAAAAGCAGACTGTTCATCAGCTTGATGCGATCCAGATCATTCTCCATCAAAGGGGCCAACCGGCGGCGGATGCCCAGATTGATGCGCGCCTGCAGGTCGGACGCATAGGTCGTGTACATGTAATCGCGTTCTTTGCTGGTCACCATCTCCAGTGTCAGCTCATCATGATTGCGCAGGAAGATCGCCCATTGGCAACCGTCGGGAATATCCGGGGTCTGCTGCATAATTTCGATGATGGGGTAGCGGTCCTCCTGGGCAATCGCCATGTAAATGCGCGGCATCAATGGAAAATGATAGGCCATGTGGCATTCATCACCGTCGCCGAAGTATTCGCGCACATCTTCGGGCCACTGATTGGCTTCCGCCAGCAGGAAGCGGTTCTTGTAGGAAGCGTCGATGGCTGCGCGCAGTTCCTTGATGACAGCGTGGGTCTCACGCAGGTTTTCGTTAGTGGTGCCTTCGCGTTCCACGAGATAAGGAATGGCATCCAACCGAAAACCGTCGACGCCCATGTCGAACCAGAAGCGCATGACTTGCAGTACCGCCTTCATGACTTGTGGATTGTCGAAATTCAGATCCGGCTGACAGCTGAAGAATCGATGCCAGTAATAAGCCTTCGCCACAGGGTCCCAGGTCCAGTTCGAGATCTCCGTGTCGGTAAATATGATGCGGGTATCGAGGTACTTCTGATCGCTGTCGCTCCACACATAAAAATCGCGCTGCGGCGAACCAGGAGGCGCACTGCGTGCCGCCTGAAACCAGGGATGTTGATCGGAGGTGTGATTGATGATCAATTCAGTGACCACTTTGAGGCCAAGGCGATGCGCGTCGCGCAGCATGATGCGAAAATCATCGAGCGTGCCGAATTGCGGATGCACATTTTGATAATCAGCGATGTCGTAGCCATCGTCTTTAAGCGGCGAAGGATAAAAGGGCATCACCCAGATGGTATTGACGCCCAAGTCCCGGATGTATTCGAGCTTCGAGGTCAGCCCCTTGAAGTCACCGATACCATCGTCATTGGAGTCATAGAATGACTTGACATTCACTTGATAGATGACCGCGTCCTTGTACCAAAGCGCATCATCGGCATTGATGCCGGTCGGCGGCGCGGTTTCCAGAACCGGGACTTGAATGTCGTTCATCTAAAGTGCTTCATAGGTAGTAGTCGAAATCCCGTTCGCTGCGCACGCGCCGACGCAATCTAAAGACATGAGCCGGCGCGCGCTGCGGATCCAGCAACACATAGTTGTGCTGGCCACGCCAGATGTAGCGCTGATCGCTCAGCAAATCGTGCACTTGGTAGGGCTGGTCGGGGTCGAACTTCAGCGCGGTCACGTCGAGATCGATCCACCCCGACTGCGGCTGATGCGGATCGAGATTGACGACCGTCAGAATAACGTTGCTGCTGCTTAAGTCGACTTTTAGATAAGCGATCAGCTGATCGTTGTCGATCTTGCAGAAATGCAGACCGGAATCCGATTGCAGCGCCGTGTTTTCGCGGCGAATGCGGTTGATGCGCGCGATCAATGACCACAGGCTGTCGGGCTGCTGCAATGTCCAGTAGCGCAGTTGGTACTTCTCCGAATCGCGATACTCCTCGCTGCCCGGCTCACGCGGCGTACTTTCCATCAGCTCGTACGTCGGACCGTAGATGCCGAAGTTGGCGCAGAGAGTCGCAGCGAGAATCAATCTTGACGCGTACATAGGCCGCAAGCCCGACTGCAGTGTCTCGGGCAGGATATCGGGCGTATTGGGCCAGACGTTGGGGCGGTAGTACTGGCGGCCGGGCCCCGCGGTAAGGTCGGTGAAATATTCCGTCAGCTCCTGTTTGGTGTTGCGCCATGTAAAATAGGTGTATGACTGCGAGAATCCCAATTTTGCCAATCGGTGCATGACCTTCGGTCGGGTAAAGGCCTCGGCCAGATAGATGACATCCGGATGATCGCGCTTGGTCTCATTGATCAGCCACTCCCAAAAACCGAATGCCTTGGTGTGCGGGTTATCGACGCGAAATATTTTCACGCCGCGCCCTATCCAAAAATCGACGATGCTTTTAAGTTCGTTCCACAGGCTGTGCCAGTCGCTGGTTTCAAAATCGAACGGGTAGATATCCTGATATTTCTTGGGAGGATTTTCGGCGTATTGCACGCTGCCATCGGGGCGATGTTTGAACCATTGCGGGTGCGCGGTCACGTACGGATGATCGGGAGCGCACTGAAACGCAATATCCATGGCAATCTCTAGCCCCAGCGCGCGTGCCGCGTTCAACAACCGGTCAAAGTCATCGAATGTGCCCAGCTGCGGCAGAATCTCCTTGTGGCCGCCTTCCGCCGATCCGATCGCCCAGGGGCTGCCGACATCATTGGATTTGGCGCGCAAACTGTTGTTCGTGCCCTTGCGATTGATGCGCCCGATAGGATGGATGGGCGGAAAATATAGAACATCGAAACCCATCTGCGCTAAATATGGCAGCCGCGTCTCGACGTCCTTGAACGTTCCGTGCCCGCCGCGCTCGGCGGCCGCCGATCTGGGAAATAACTCATACCAGCTGCTGAACGCGGCGCGCTTGCGATCGACGATGAGCTCAAACGTCTGCGTTGCGGCCAAGCCTCGATCCGCATGGCGGGCAACGATAGCCGCTCTCGCGGGGTCCAGTGCCAAGGCTTTCTGCGTTGCGATCTCAGCCGTCGAGTCCTTGGCAATTTCGAGCAGCTGTCCGGACCACTCGCTGAGAATGGCGGCATCGCTGCCGCTAGCTCGCGCGGCTGCCTCATCAATGAGCGCGGCGCCCACCTGCAACGCCAAGAGGATGTCGCTCGTGTCCACGCGCATTGCAAATTCGCGCCGCCACGATTCGAAGTGATCCACCCACGCCAGCACCGCGCACTGGTAGCGTCCCGCTAACGACGGCGTAAATTCCGCCACCCAAACATCGTTGCTCTGCGCCTGCATGTCGATTTCATATTCCGCGTTGGCCGACCCCATCATCTTCCAGCGCAGCACCACACGAATCTTGTCGTGGCCATCCGTGAAGCAATGCGCTTCAACGGCGACCGCCTCGCCCGCTATGCGCTTGGCGGGAAATCGCCCGCCATCGACAATCGGCAGAACGGCATCAATGACGGCGCGCACCCGCCCCTCGGCGATAGTGGCAGCTTTGCGCTTGGCGCTAGCCACGAGTTTCCCAACGGAGGATGACGGTCGAAAGCGGCGGCAGATTGAGGTTGATCGACTCAATGCGGCCGTGCGATCCCACGGGTACCGATTCGACGCCGCCCATGTTGCCCCAGCCGGAGCCACCGTATTCTCGCGCATCCGTATTGATGATTTCGCGCCAAACGCCGCGCGATGGAACGCCGACGAGAAAGTTGGCGCGCGGAATTGGCGTAAAGTTGCACACCACGAGCAATGGCACGCCATCCCCCGCTGCCTTTCGCAGAAACGCGATGATGCTCAATTCCGCGTTGCCGACATCCACCCATTCGAATCCTTCCGGCGAAAAGTCGAGCTGGTGCAGCGCGGATTCGCGACGATACACGCGATTCAAATCCCCAACGAGACGCTTGACACCGCTATGGCCGGGCAATTCGGAGACCCACCACTCGAGTTCCCAGTCGTGAGTCCATTCGCGGCGCTGTGCAAACTCCCCCCCCATGAAGAGCAGTTTCTTGCCGGGATGTGCCCACATGTAGCCAAAAAGCGCGCGCAAGGTGGCGAACATCTGCCAATCGTCGCCCGGCATCTTGCCGATGAGGGATCCCTTCCCATAGACGACTTCGTCATGCGACAGGGGGAGTACGAAATTTTCGTTGAAGGCGTAGATCAGCGAGAATGTCAGTTCGCCGTGATGATACTTGCGGTGGATCGGATCCTGCTTGAAGTACGCGAGCGTGTCGTGCATCCAGCCCATGTTCCACTTCAAGGCAAATCCCAGACCGCCCATATCCGGTGGCCTCGACACCATGGGCCACGCGGTAGATTCCTCGGCAATCATGGTCACGCCGGGGTAGTCCCGGTACACGGACTGGTTCAGGATACGCAGGAAGTCGATGGCCTCGATGTTCTCCCGGCCGCCAAATCGATTTGGAATCCATTGACCCTCTTGTCGGGCGTAGTCCAAATACAGCATGGAAGCCACCGCATCGACGCGCAGACCGTCGATGTGGTACTTCTCGAACCAGAATAGCGCCGAAGAGACGAGGAAGCTGCGAACTTCATTGCGGCCAAAATTAAAGATCGCCGAATTCCACTCGGGATGAAAGCCTTGGCGCGGATCCGAGTGTTCATAAAGATGCGTGCCGTCGAAGTAAACCAATCCATGTTGGTCGGCTGGAAAATGCGACGGCACCCAGTCGAGAATGACGCCGATGCCACGCTCGTGCAGATGGTCCACGAAATACATGAAGTCCTGGGGTGTGCCATAGCGCGCCGTGGGCGCGAAATAGCCCGTGGTTTGATATCCCCAAGAGCCGAAAAAAGGATGCTCCGTGATGGGCATGAGCTCGACGTGGGTAAAGCCAAGCTCGTTGAGATAGTCGGCCAACGCATGCGCCAACCCGCGATAGTTGAGAAAGTTGCCGTCCTTGCGGCGCCATGACCCCGCATGCAGCTCGTAGATCGACATGGGCGCGTCCAAGGCGTTGCGCGGGGCCCGCGAACTCATCCATGCACCATCGTTCCATGTGTAGTCCAGCGTCCACACCCGCGAGGCAGTGGCCGGAGGCAACTCGCAGAACAGGCTGAAGGGGTCAGCCTTCTCGACCCAGTAGCGGCCAATGCGGGACGTAATTCGGTATTTGTACGCCTGCCCGTGCTGCACCCTCGGGACCATGCCCTCCCAGATGCCGGATTGATCAGGCCGCGGCGCCAGTTTGTCGGCTCCCGCATTCCATCCGTTCCAGTCGCCGACCACCGAGACCTCAGCGGCGTTGGGTGCCCAAACCGCGAAGTGCGCGCCGCTGCCATCGGCTGCCAAGCGAGAACCGAACTGGTCGAACAGCCGCCCGTGGGTCCCTTCGCGGAACAGATAGATGTCTTGATCGGTCAGCACGGATGCCGGCTCCCTCGATGTATTCACCTCGGTGTCGCCACGCTGATCAAGGCGCCGCGCAAAACGCCGGGTTCCGTGTGAACCGGCTGTTGCACCATCAGTAAGCGCATTCCAGCGCACACTAGGCTCCCGCAGGTAGCAATACTGTCGTCGCCGGACTGCACAGCATGTAGGACTTTGCTGGCCATCGCGGCGTTCAATCCGCAATTCATGGGGTCTGCGACGCGGCGCCCACGCCGTTGGGCTGCCAGCGCCATCACCGACCTGTGCCCATACGGAAATGCTCACGGGGGATCTCGAATCAGCAGGGCCACTGGAAACAGCCCGAAAAGCTCGGCTGGAGAAACCTCTCGTTGGATGAGTTGGTCGGTGAAGCCATTTCGCCAGACTCCGCCGGGCAGCGGCAAGCGAGTGTCACCCCACTCACCTGCCAGCGTCATTGTGAAGCGGGGCACTACTGCGATGAGATTCTCGCCGCGACGGAATGCCAGCAACCGGCCAAGATGGGTGCCCTGAGCCACCAACGGTTGATACTTGCTCGCGGCCGAAAAATCCTCGGCGCGTTTCCGGCGAATCGCCAATAGGCGTGCAGTCATCCAAAGCTTCGGCACTCCGGAATCCCATTCCATGAGTACCTCAGCAGCAGCCATGCGGCGCGCTCGCCGCAGCATGGCTAGGCGGGTATTGAAATCCACCGGCCGGCGATTGTCGGGATCGACGAGGCTCAAGTCCCACAATTCGGTTCCCTGATAAAAATCAGGAACGCCTGGTGCGACCATTTTGATGAGCGTTTGCGCCAGACTGTTGATTCGCCCCGGCAGTATCAACGGTTCGACGAAGCGTTCAAGGCTCGCGATGAACTCCGGCGTATCGAACACACCGCCGACGAAGCCGCGAATCTTCTCCTCGAAGCTGTTGTTCGGCTCATGCCACGACGTATTGATTTTCGCCTCGCGGCATGCTTTGAGCATGTATGCCCAAGTGCGATCGCGGTCGATGGGCCATGCGCCGATCAGCGTCTGGTACAGCAGGTATTCGGCGTGCCGATCCGGCAAACGATTCTGCCAGGCATTGGTGTTCAACTGCGACCACTGATGCAGCGCCTCTGACCAGCGGTCCGGGATCTCGGAGAGAATGGAAATACGCGCCCGCACATCCTCACTGCGTTTGTTGTCGTGGGTCGACGTCGCGAGCATGCTGTTCGGCCACCGATCGCCCAGGTAATTGCAAAACTCATGGAATTTGTCGGCAGATATCCCGATGAGGGACGCCTGCGAACCCACTTCATTGCACGAGACCAGCCGATCGAAGCAGTAAAATGTCGTATCCTCCACGCCCTTGGCCATCACCGCAGGAGTCAGCTGCTGCCATCTGGCGATAAAATCCGCTTCAGTGTCGTTCAGCGGTGATTTCGTAAAGAGTGCGGCCAAAAAATCGAACACTGCGCCGTCTATATCCGGTGATCCGATGCGAGCGCTCTGCAAAGCCTCCAACAATGCCCGCTTATCCTCCTCGTACAGCGTATCGGCGGTTCTATAGGTGCGATAAATCGGCAACGCGGTGATCAACTTCTCCAACGCCGCGCGCAGCTGGCGCGGACTTAGGTCCCGGGTCTGCCAATCGGCCCGTGAAATCATCAGCGCCATAAGGGCCAGCTGCTCGAGAGCGCCGGAAAACGTCGATTCGATGATGGCGCGCTTTTTCTCGCGCACCAATTTGCCGAAGTTCACGGAGTGGCCCGTAAAGTCCGAATAGGTGGTGGTCAACACATCGGTGCGCTGATCGTCCATCCACAAGCGGTTCACCTTCGCCAGGAAGTCATAGCCCACGGTGCCGTCGATGGGCCAGTCGCCATTGAGCCGCTCATCGTTGTCGAGGATCTTTTCAATATAAATTCTTCCCTGCGGCAGCAGGCGGCGCAACCGCTCGAAGTACCGCAGCGGTTCGCGCAATCCATCGGGGTGATCGACGCGCACACCGTCTATTTGCCCCCCGGAGATCATCTGTTCGATGCGCGCATGCGTGGCGGCGGCAACATTCGGCAAGTCGGCGCGGATGCCGATGAGCGTGTCAATGTCGAAGAACCGGCGGTAGTTGGTGAGTTCACCGGAGAGCTTCCAGCCGTGAAGCATATAGAACTGTTGGCGCAGGACGCCGTCGAAGAGTGCGTTGTCGTCCAGCACCCGGTCGACTGCCGATTGCAGCACTCCGGCCTCAAGTGCTTCAGCCAGAACCTGCTGTGCCCGCGCCATGTGGCGCCGATAGGCGAGCACATCGTCCGCGGCGGGTGACACGATGAGCTGCAGACGTTCTAGTTCACCAAAGCAGCGCTCGCCTGCCGCCGGCAGCAGTTGCCCCCAGGACGCGGGCCCCAACGGCCAGGTATTCTCATAGTGCTTAACACGCGGTTTTCCATGCGCGATCTCGATGCGCAATTCGCCGCCCCGCAACGCCGCGCCATAGGGTTTCGCGAGCGAGCATATATGCACGCAAAATGGCCGCCCTTGCGGATTTCTAATGTCGAAGAATTCTGCGAATTCGCTGAAGGGCCCGTGTTGAAGCACGTCATCCCACCATGGATTGTGCTGTGACGCGGACATGTGGTTCGGCACGATGTCGAGCAGAATGCGCAGTTTGAGGCCCCGGGCGGCATTCACGAAGCTGTTCCAGGCCTGCTCGCCGCCGAGATCGGCGCTGATTTTAGTGGGATCTACGACATCGTAACCATGCAGACTGCCTGGAACCGCCTGCAGGCAAGGCGAGAGGTAAACATGGCTGATGCCCAACTCAGCCAGGTACGCCAACACGCTCTGAGCGGTGCTTAATGGAAATCCAGCGTGCAGCTGCAGGCGGTAGGTCGCAATCCATTTACTGCTCATGGCTCAGCAGCACCATCGAGCGGCCGGCAAGTTGGACCAGCCGATTGCGCTTCACGGATTCTTTGTCGATTTCCAGCGCCGGTCGCGCCGTGTCAAAGGCCAGCTTCCAGCCGCCGTGGTATAGCTCGTGCGAAATGCGGAAGGCAACCGGCTCATGATGCGCATTGAGGAGCAATAGAAAATCCCAATCGTCGCAACATTGTCCGTGAGCGTCACGGATCTCCGAAGCCGTGCCGTTCATGAACATCCCGAGGGTGCGCATCCATCCACCGTCCTCCCAATCCTTCGCTTCCATTCGCTTGCCGTCCGCCCGGAACCACACGATGTTCCTGTCCGGGTGTATGGCGTCGGGATCGTCGTCGTAAAAGGCGAAGCGGTGAAAGTTAGGGTGATTCTTCCGGTATCGGACCACGCGCTGTGCGAACTCCAAGAATTGCGCTCTGCGGGCATCCAAGTCCCAGTGATACCACGACAGTTCGTTATCCTGACAATAGGCGTTGTTGTTTCCTTGCTGCGTGCGCCCCAGCTCATCGCCGCCGCTGATCATGGGCGATCCTTGTGCAAGCATCAGGCAACACCAGAAATTGCGCTTCTGCCGCTCGCGCAGCTCGATGATGCCGTCATCGTCGGTGCGCCCCTCGACACCGCAATTCCACGAGTTGTTGTCGTCGGCGCCATCGCGATTTTCCTCGCCGTTGGCTTGGTTGTGCTTCTGCTCGTAGCTCACCAAATCACCGAGCGTGAAGCCATCATGCGCCGTGACAAGATTCACACTCGCCGAGGGCGGGCGACGCGTGGTTTCGTAGAGATCTGCGCTGCCGGCAAGTCGCGTCGCAATTTCCGAGTGCACTCCCATGTCGCCCTTCCAGAACTTGCGCACCGTGTCACGATACTTGCCGTTCCACTCCATCCAGCCCAGAGGAAAATTGCCGACCTGATATCCTCCCTCGCCCAAGTCCCAGGGCTCGGCGATCAATTTCACCGGCGCCAGAGTCGGGTCCTGATAAATGGTGTCGAAAAATGCGCCGAGCTGATCGACGTCCTTCAATTCGCGCGCCAGCGCGGAGGCCAGATCGAACCTGAAGCCGTCGACATGCATCTCCGTGACCCAGTATCGCAGACTGTCCATCAGAAGCCGGATAGAATGCGGGTGCAGCATGTTCAGCGTATTGCCGCAGCCGGTGAAATCCATATAGTGGCGCGCATCGCCGGGAACGACTCGATAGTAGGCCAAATTGTCGATCCCGCGGAACGAAACCGTCGGACCGGCGTGATTGCCTTCCGCCGTGTGGTTGTAGACCACATCCAAG
Source organism: Steroidobacteraceae bacterium (assembly GCA_035571175.1). Classification (GTDB taxonomy): domain Bacteria; phylum Pseudomonadota; class Gammaproteobacteria; order Steroidobacterales; family Steroidobacteraceae; genus Bog-1198. The sequence continues at coordinate 14,179 of DATMKO010000116.1, forward strand.
ATCACCTCGATGCCGGCATTGTGCAGAAGCTTGACCATTCCCTTGAACTCTCGAATCACCTCATCCGGCGACCGGGGATTGGAGCCGTAGCTGATATGCGGCGCGAAAAATCCCAACGTGTTGTAGCCCCAATAATTGCTCAGTCCTGTTTCAACGAGATGCCGGTCGTGCACGAAGTAATGCACGGGCATCAGTTCGAGGGCAGTCACGCCCATGCTGCGAAGGTGCTGGATCATCGGCTCAGAGGCCATCCCTGCGTAAGTGCCGCGCAATTGCTCTGGGACATCGGGATGGAGGCGCGTCATACCACGCACGTGCGCCTCATAAATCAACGTTTCGTGCGCCGGGTAGGAAGGCCGTTGTTCGCCGCTCCAGTCGAATCGCGAGTCAATGACAGCGCCCAGGGGAGCGAAGGGCCCGCTATCGCGATCGTCGAATGACAAATCGCCGTTCTCGTCGCCGAGCTGGTAGCCGAATAATTCATCCGCCCATTTCAGTTCTCGTCCAATTGCTTTGGCGTAAGGATCGAGCAGCAGTTTATTGGGATTGAACCGCAGGCCGCTCTCGGGAAGGTAGGGTCCGTACACTCGATATCCGTACATTTGTCCGGGACCGATATCCGGCACGTAGGTGTGCCAGGAGCCGTTGGTGCGTTCACGGATCCGAATGCGCCTCTCGACATTTTCGGGTCCGTCGAATAAACACAGTTCTACCGATTCCGAGGATTCGGAGAACAGCGAGAAATTGACGCCTCGCCCGTCCCAGTTCGCGCCTTGCGGAAACGGCGATCCTGCAGGCTGATTCGACCGGGCAAAGTTGCTGGAAATTTCCGAGTCCTCGACCCGCGGCAATTCTGCCGCCGTCATTGTTATTCCCGCAGGCATTATTGATCTTGCATGCTGCGAAGGCGTAGGTGCGGCGCCGTAGGAAGTGTCGGCTGACCGCTATAGGGCTTGTAGGACAACAGCCGCCAGGGCCAAAAGGGGAGCCCAGGCGGAATGATCTAACGGCGCTCAGGCATAGGCATCAACGAGACCGCTCGCGGCGCGCGGAATCGAGCCCGCTGACCGCGACTGCGCCGCTGCGCCCGCCGCCGCGCCGCGCTCAACCGGCGGCAATGCATCGTAGGTCTGCGACTGCGACGAGCGCTCCTGAAAAGAGCGCTGCGAAATATCGACGCTCACCTGGCCGAATCCTTGGGTGCCCAGCATTTCGCGCAACTTCGACGAGCTCGATTCGAGCGCGTCGCGCGTCACAGCGCTGTGGCTGGTCATCCAAACCTGCGCATGGCCGCCCTGCAATGCGATGCGCACCTCGATGGGGCCAAGAGACGGCGGATTCACCTGCAGGCTGGCGCTGTTTAAATTCCGATCCACCATGAACGACACCTGGGTAGCAACCCCCGATCCGAACTCATTGCTGTCCACCCTCGCGGCGACATTCAAAACGGGCGCCGCCGTCGCTTGGCTTAAGATTGGCGGATTGGTCAGCAACTGCGCCGCGCCTGCGGCCGCGTCGCTCGAATTCAGCGACAAGGACGGAGCGGCATCGCTGTTGGGCGAGTATTTGTCCGGGGCCGTAGCGGCGCGTGCCAGCAGCGCTTGGGCGTTGGTTGCTGTGGCGGCTGCTACCGCCCCCTGCCCCGATGGCGTTGCGGCCACCCTCGCGGAGATCGGCGCCGCGTTTGCCTGCGCAGCGTCTTGCGGGTTTATGCTCGCATCGGGCGTCGCCAAGCCGACCGCTGCCGATGTTGAATTCGTGCCCGGCGCTGCGGCACCCGGCGCTGCTGATGCCGGAGTTGCACCGTGATCAGTGACGGCCGCCATTGCGAGTGCATCCGCGCCAGTATCTGTCGAATCGGCGGTAGCGTTCGCCGCCACTGTGCCGGGCAGCGAAGTGGCCCGGCCTGTAGACGCGGACGCGGCCGGCGCGGGCGCTGTCTTCGATGCCGCGCTGTCGATGCTCGATACACGCACGGCCGGTCTTGCGGTTGCACGGACCGCGGCGCTGCTGATCAATGGCGTTGACCCGGTCAGCGCAGCACTGGCGCCGTTCAGGGGCTCGTTCGCATTCGCCGCGCCGGCGGCGGTCGTAAGGACGCCGGCCGAGGGATTCGGCGTGGAATTCATGCTCATGGCCGCGACGGAAGTGTTCAAGCCTGCCGCGGCGTCCGAGGGCACGGCGTCCGAGGGCGCGGCGGCTCCCTGCGCCATGTCCGTCGGCGCCTCCGGAGTCAGTATGCCGCCATTATTCGATGCTGCCGTAGAGGCTGCCGCAGAAGGCGCTGCAGCCTCGCCGGCGGCTACTTCGGCAGCGGCCGGCTGCGCCGTCACGCCGGCCGATCCGACCGGTGCGGTGACGGCTATCGATACGCCGCTGGACGGCAGAAGTGAGATGTGCGGCACTGCGGGGGCCGGTGCTGCAACCGCTGTTGCTGAGAGGATTGGCGCTGCGAGGGTCTGCGATCCTGCGGCCGGCGATCCAACAGCCGGCGCCCCGGCAGCCGGTGGCGGCGGTTGCAAGGGAGACGGCGAAGATTTGCCGGCAACCGGCAGATGGCCGCCGCTTGGGTCCACGCCTGTTGGCGTGTGTGCGGTGGTTTTGCGGCTCGGCTTCGCGCCGGCGTCGTTCAACGCCTTGGCAAAATCTTGGTTGTGGGCACCGATTGCGGCGGAATTCGCGGCTGCCGCGTTGATTTGACTCGCGTCGTTGCCGAACTGCGGTTGGGAAACCGGGGGAGTTGCATTCATACCGGTGAAATAGCAAGCAACGTGCCAGGGGCAATCGCCGGCGAGTGATTATTCGGCTGTTTTGGCCTGCGGCTGCGCGGCATACCCCGGCCCATGCAAGACCTGACCCGGCAAGGCACCCGTCATTTTCCCCGCATCGATGACCGGCACGCCGTTCACTAGCACATAGCGCATGCCGATCGACAATTTATTGGGATCCTCAAAAGTAGCGACCTCCTGGATCGAGTCGCCGTCGAATACCACGATGTCGGCCCACATGCCGAGCTTCAAAACCCCGCGATCGACAAGATGCTCGCGCTGCGCGGGCAGCGCGGAGAACTTGCGAATCGCATCGCTCAAGGTCAGCGCGTGCTCTTCGCGCACATACTTGCGCAGGATGCGTGGAAAGGTGCCGTATGCCCGCGGGTGCGGATGCTCCGCGGCCAGGATACCCTCGAGCGAAGCGCCGGAAGCATCGTTGTCCAC
>DATMKO010000117.1:0-2885 GCA_035571175.1 Steroidobacteraceae bacterium
GGATTTTGCTGAATGCGCGATCCGGTCACCACGACTTCTTGCAATTCCGGCGCCGGCTCGGTGGTCGCCGCCGCGGTCTGCGAAAATGCGGCCGGTGCCGCTGCAGTGGCGCCCGCCATTGCGATGGCGGCGCGGATTGCATACTGCAATTTTCGATTATTCCCCATTTGCTGCTCCCTTAAAATTCATAGCGGTTGTTTGCCGCACGCGCAAACATGCATCATGTTGTTGTCCGAGTTCGCATGCGGCCGGCGGCTTTTAGAATAGGCGCATCAATGTCGAGGCGCCCCAAAATGTGACGACGAACGCAATGCTTGTGTTGAACGAAGTGTTCGTGAGGACGCACGCTGATAATTGTGGGATGTCGAGTTCGCGTTTGATTGATCCGAGCGCACGTGCGCGTAGCGGATAGACATGTGGAGTTGCCGCGTGCACGGCGCTTAAAGATGTCGCTCGGCTCTCAAGCCGGAGAACTCGCCTAGCGGAGAATCCTTCTTGCTCCGGCAAGGCAGCGACAGTCAGCGAATTGGCATCCGGTGCTCATGCCGCCACCGTGAGCGTGCTGATCCTAAGCCTTGGGTTGACGGTTGTCCGGCTTGTCGGCACAGCTGTGGGTGAAGACTCGTTTCCATTCGCGGACGGGGGACACCTCCCCGCGGATAGGATGTTTCTCGCAGCATTGACATCACGGTCATGAATGTCACCACACCTGCTGCACACCCAAATCCTTACAGCGAGCATGCGAAGATCTGATGGGCCGGTAAAGGCCTTACAGCTGCTGCATGTTCGCGCCGTGTTGCTCTCGTGGACGATGCGAACGCTTCTGCCGGCCTGCTGGCCCTTGTACTGCAATTGCGTTTTGAGCATGCCCCAGCCCGACCTAAGCGCAAACTTTGAGTCGCGCGTCTTGACGGGCTTAGGACTGTTCACATCGCCGATGAGAATACTCTGATAGCGATCAACAATTTTCCTGGAATACTTATGCAAAGCATCTTGTCTGCAGCGCGTCGCGGTGCGCTGCAGCCGCTTGGCTTGTCGGATGTGGCCGCGGCGCCTAGCCTGGGCAATCTTCTGCTCAATGTGTCGATAAAAATGACCTGGCTCGAGCTTATCGCCGTCGCTGGTGGCCACCGTATCCTCGAGCCCCAGATCCAGCCCGACCAACTCACGCGACGCCGCCACGGTCTGCACCAGGGCGCGCTCTACGGCTAAGCACAGCCACCAATCACCCACCGCATCCTGGGCGAAGCATCCTGACTTCCATGTGACTTCCTGGAGCGAATCGCGTTCGAACACGCGAAAGGCCTTGCCGGAGAAGCGCAGAGATTTACCCTTGCGCTTAAGCTGCCCCGCCTTGAAGGGTATCCACCCCAGCGAGCGCTTAGGTCCTTTGCTTACCCGCCAGCGCAGTTTTGGTTTCTTAAACTGCTGCCGGCGGGCTGCAAACACCGCATTCACCCGCTGAATGGTGTCGGAGCCGATGTGCTTAAAGCATCGCGACGCGCCGACGCAGAGGCCGTCCAAATCATATCCGCTGAGCCACCTTCGAGAACCAGAGAAGGGATACGCCGCTTTATAGCTGGTGGCATTGGCCCAATTCCAAACCTGGTTGACTTCCACCGCCGACGCCTCGAGCCATGCATGGCTTTCCGTCTTTACCTTCAGGCGGCAAGTCCTAATGACTGTCGAATCACGCTCGGCCGCAGAGGCCATCTGAAATCTCCCTCGAATCCATCGTAGGAGTGGTGCATTGCAAATTCTCGCAGAGTCTTCCGGTAGCGGTCGCGATATGACACGAGTGCGCGAATCGCGTGATGAAGCGCAAATTTTGCGTGACGATTCGGCCGCGGCACGTTTTTGCAGCACGGTCGCCGGCGCGAGTGAGCCGTTCGTCACTGAAACAGGGCGGGTTGACACGCGCTTAGCCATCTTGCATACTTCGCCACATAGTGAAGTATTGGAGCGGATGTCCTACTATGGCGCCTGTGATGAAGCGCGGCAGTGCGGATCGGTTCACCACTTCGATCGAGAAGGCTCGTGAGAAGCGCAAATCGGCGTTGTCGGCGCCAACGCGCCACGCTTCAGCTGCTGCGGCCCAAGCTCTTTTGTCGACGCAGAGCACACGCCGCAGATCGCCGGCGCGCTTGATGGGCGAAAACGCTCAGCGGCTATACTTTATTCCCGTCGATGACGTGGATTACATCGAAGCCGACGGTAACTATGTGCATATTCATGTTGGCGATCAGAAATATGTCCGTCGCGACACACTGAAGCGGTTGGCCGCCGCGCTGCGCGATGCCGAGTTCGAGTATATTCGCCGCTCAACGTTGATCAATTTTGCGCGGGTGCTGTTTGCTGAAAAGCTCCGCCACGGTGCGGTTGCGTTCACGCTCAGCTCCGGCGCCCGGCTGGTGTCGAGGACCGGGATCAGGCGGGGACTGATGCAGGCGGCGCAGGCGCTGCATGATCGCGCAATTGTCTGAAGGCTCCGGGAGGCGAACTACGCTAAAATCTCCCATGTGACTAAGATCCTGAGCGGGACTTATTTGTTGGCTGCACTGCTGACCTCGCTGGGGGCGGCGCTGGCGGTTCCCGCTGACACGGTCTACCTCAACGGCAAGGTTTTCACCGCAAACGCGGGCGACACGGTGGTCGAGGCCTTTGCGGTAACGGGTGATCGTTTTGCGGCTGTCGGTTCGACATCGGCCATGAAGAAGCTCATCGGCCCGCGCACGAAGGTTGTAGACCTGCATGGCCATTTCATCAGCCCCGGCTTGAGCGACGATCATTTCCATAGTGAAGGCGGGGGCAGCGGGATTGACCTGTCGCACGTCCGCTCCCTGGCGGAACTTCTGACCGTCGTCGCGAATTCTGCTGCAGGCGTG
>DATMKO010000118.1:0-2546 GCA_035571175.1 Steroidobacteraceae bacterium
AGCCCGTGGGATGGGCAGCTCATGGGTTGTTTCGCCGAATCAACCGCCGAGAAGTACGGCTTCACCCGCCAAGCGCAGGATGAATTCGCCGCCGAGTCGGTGCGCAGGGCGCTCGCCGCCGTCAATGGCGGGGGCTTCGCCGCGGAAGTTGCGCCGGTTGCGACCAAGACGCGCAAGGGCGAAGTTCTGGTCGAAAAGGACGAAACACCCTTCACGCTGGATATCGCCAAGATTCCAACTCTCAAGCCGGCGTTCAAAAAGGACGGCACGGTGACCGCCGCGAGTTCCTCGGGAATTTCGGACGGCGCGGCCGCGCTCGTGCTGGCAGGCGAGTCTTTCGCGGCATCGAAAGGACTGAAACCACTGGCGCGAATCCTAGGTTATGCGAGTTTTGCGCGTGAACCGGAGTGGTTCACCGTTGCGCCCGTGGGCGCGATACAGAAATTGCTGGCCCGGCTGGAATGGCGGGCCGGCGACGTCGATCTTTTCGAGATCAACGAGGCTTTTGCCGCGGTGCCGATGGCCGCCATGAAGGACTTGTCGCTCGATCGCGCGAAAGTAAACGTCAATGGCGGTGCCTGCGCGCTGGGGCATCCGATCGGTGCCACCGGGGCACGCATCATGACCACCTTGCTGTATGCGCTCAAGGCGCGCGGCAAGCGGCGTGGAATCGCAAGCCTCTGCATCGGCGGCGGCGAAGCCACGGCGATCGCTGTCGAATTGATGTGAGCAGCGGCACGCCGGTCACGACCGGGCTTGTCGGCGGCGTTGCGCGCGTTACGCTCAATCGTCCCGACAAACGCAACGCGCTCGACAGCGCCACGATTGCCGCGCTGGGTGCCGCCTTGCGGCAGTGTGCAGGCGACCCGGCGGTGCGCATTGTCGAGCTGACGGGCGCGGGAGAAGTCTTCTGCGCCGGCGCCGACTTGAGCGAAATGCAAGCGCAGGAGCAGGCGTCCTATGCTGAGAACCTGGCGCATGCCGAAAAGCTCGCTTCGCTGTTGGGTGCCCTCGATTCGTTGGCGAAGCCGACACTGGCAAGGGTCAATGGGGATGGCTATGGCGGAGCGCTTGGCCTGTTGGGGGCCTGCGACATCGTAGTTGCGGTCGACAGCGCGAAATTTGCCTTTACCGAAGTCCGCTTGGGGATCATTCCCGCCGTTGTTTCGCCATTCGTGCTGGGCAAAATCGGCGAGCGCGCGGCGCGGCGCTACTTTCTGAGCGGCGAAACGATGAGCTCGGCGACACTCAAGGACATCGGGCTGGTTCATGAAGTGGTCTCGGCAGACCAGCTGGACGCCAAATGCGCGGCGATCATCGATGCGCTCCGCAAAGGTGCGCCGCAGGCGTTGGGTGAAGCCAAGGAGCTTATTCGCGATGTCGCGCGCGCATCGGCACAGGAACGGGCGGCAGCCTCGGTTGGCATGGCCGCTCGCTTGGCACGCCTGAGGGTTGCGGACGAGGCACGGGAAGGCTTCAGCGCGTTCTTTGGGAAGCGCAGGCCAAACTGGCGCTAATTTTTAGGGGCGGGCGTCCATGCCCAAGCCATGCCCAAATCCCTTGGCCATCCTGGAAGGCGGCGTCCGTGGCCTGTCAACATGGTAGTCCCTACCCATAAAGCGACAGCCAGGCCGAAACCCGGTCACTGGCTGTCCACCTGTCGGTTGACCCGCTTCCAAGTGCTTTGTGATTTACTAGCGGCCCATGAACGAAAGCCAACGTGATGTCATGGAGTACGAGGTCGCGATCGTGGGCGCGGGTCCTGCCGGCCTCGCCTGCGCGATTCGACTGAAACAGCTGAAACCCGACTTGAGCGTTTGCGTGCTGGAAAAGGCCGCCAGTCTTGGGGCGCATTCGCTGTCCGGAGCCGTGCTGGAGCCCGGTCCCCTCGATGAGCTGCTGCCGAGCTGGCGCCAGCACCCTCCCGCCATTTGTGTACCCGCGACGCGCGACGAGTTCTACTACATGACCAGGAGCCGGCGCTTCAAGTCGCCCCTGACGCCGCCGCAGATGTGGAATCACGGCAACTTCATCATCTCGCTGGGGCAGCTGGTCCCGATTCTGGGGCAGGAAGCCGAAAAGCTCGGTGTGGACGTATTTGCCGGATTTGCCGCGGCCGAGGCCTTGTTCGACCAGTCGGGTGCCGTCAAGGGCGTGCGCATCGGCGACATGGGGGTCGAAAAAAATGGCGAGCCCGGACCTAATTTTGCCCTGGGGCCCGAGATTCACGCCAAGATCACCATGTTCTGTGAAGGCTGCCGCGGCAGCACCTCCAAGCAGCTGATCGCGCGCTACCAACTGGATGCAGGCAAATCGCCGCAAACTTACGGCTTGGGTTTCAAGGAAATGTGGCAATTGCCCCCGGCGCGGGCCGAGCCCGGGCTCATACAGCATACCCTGGGCTGGCCATTGGACAGCCGTACCTACGGGGGCAGTTTCCTCTATCACCTGGACAACGATCGCGTCTACGCCGGATTCGTGGTCGGCCTGGATTATGAGGATCCGCGCCTCAAGCCCTTTGAGGCCTTTCAGCAGTGGAAGAATCA
>DATMKO010000119.1:0-5014 GCA_035571175.1 Steroidobacteraceae bacterium
CTGACTCACGATGCCAGCGGTAAGAAAGCCAATCTATTCGCAACGCTGGGGGATTCGAAGCAGCCGGGACTGATTCTTTCAGGGCATACGGACGTGGTCCCGGTCGACGGGCAGGATTGGAATACCGATCCGTTCGTCGCCACCGAGAGCGACGGTAAGCTCTACGCGCGCGGCTCAGCCGACATGAAGGGATTCATCGGCATCATTCTGACTCAAGCGCCGAAATTCATCGCCGCGCTCAATGCCAATCGGCTCGATGCGCCGTTGCACTATGCGTTGAGCTATGACGAAGAAGTGGGTTGTCTCGGCGTGCGCGGCTTGATCAAAGATTTGGAAGAGAACGGCATCCGCGCGGCAGGTTGCGTGGTCGGCGAACCCACATCCATGCAGCCCATCATCGCTCACAAGGGAACACATCGATTTCGCTGCTCGGTGCACGGCCGGGAGGCGCATTCCAGTTATGTCACCCACGGCGTCAACGCCATCGAATACGCGGCGCGCTTGGTGGTGTTCATTCGTCAGATCGCCGATCGCCTGGCGCAAATCGAACAGCGCGATTACGGATTCACCGTTCCCTATACGACGCTGTCCACCGGGTTGATCCAAGGCGGGATTGCCGCCAATGTGGTGCCCAAGGACTGCACCTTTCAATTCGACATACGCACCTTGCCGCAGACCTCGGCGGACGCGCTGTATCAGGAAATCCGCGGTTACGCGGAAAAGTTGGCGGCGGAAATGCGTACAGTTGAACCAAAATCCGGCATCGACTTGCAATGGCTGAGCCAGACGGTGGGGCTGGCCGCGGCGGAAAGCGATGCGATCGTGCAGTGGGCGATGCAGCTGTCGAATAATTTCTCCGTGGGCAAAGTGTCGTATGGCACCGAAGCCGGCCTTTTTCAGAAGATGGGCGTTCCTACGGTGATATGCGGACCCGGCGACATCGCGGAGGCGCATCGACCCAACGAGTATGTGACTCTGGATCAGCTGGCGCAGTGCGAACGCTTCATGGACCGCATACTGGAAACCGGTTACGCGAGGACCGATGCGCACTAGCGAGAACTCCGGCATCACCGTGGTCAAGGGCGCATGTCCGCATGACTGTCCGGATACTTGCGCACTCGACGTGCATGTACGTGACGGAGTCGCCATCAAGGTTTTGGGTTCGGCGGATCATGCTCCCACCGCCGGAGTTCTGTGCACCAAGGTCGCGCGCTACACCGAACGCACCTACCACAAGGACCGGTTGCTGCATCCGATGCGGCGCATCGGCAAGAAAGGGGAGGGGCGATTCGAGCGAATCAGTTGGGAGGAGGCCATTGCGATCGTGGCAAACCGGCTCAAACCCCTGGCAGATGATCCCGAGCAGATCCTCCCTTACAGCTATGCCGGAACCATGGGACTCGTGCAGGGAGAATCGATGTCCATGCGCTTCTTCCACAAGATCGGCGCCAGCCTTCTGGACCGCACGATTTGCTCCTCGGCGGGGAGCGTCGGTCATGAGATAACCCTGGGGTCGCGCATTGGCGTCGACGTGGAGCTGGCCGATCAGGCCAAGCTGATTATTTTCTGGGGTTCCAATGCCATCACATCGAGCGTGCACTTCTGGGCACGCGCCCAGCAGGCGAAGCGCAACGGCGCGACGCTCATCGCCATTGATCCCTACCGATCGCTGACCGCCGAGAAATGTCAGCGGCACATCTCGCTGCTGCCCGGCACCGATTCCGCGCTGGCGCTGGGACTGATGCACGTGCTGATTCGCGATGATCACATCGATCACGATTACGTGGAGCGCTACTGCCTCGGCTTCGAGCAGCTGCGCGAGCGCGCCGCCCTGTATGATCCGGAACGAGTCGCCGCCATTTGCGGCATCAGCGCCGCGGAAATCGAGTGGTTGGCTGGAATCTACGGCAGGACGCGGCCGGCGTTGATTCGGGCCAATTACGGACTGCAGCGCGTGCGCGGCGGCGGCATGGCGACGCGCAACATCGCCTGCCTGCCGGCGCTGGTCGGGGCGTTTCGGGACGCAGCCGGCGGATTCTTTTTGTCGACCTCGGGCAATTTCGCTGTGGATCAGCGGGCCCTGTCGCGCCCGGATCTGCTGAACGGTCGTAAACCGCGAACCATCAACATGTCGACCATCGGCCATGCCTTATTGAGCGAAAGCGCGCCAATCCGCGCGATCATCATATACAACTCGAATCCGGTTGCCGTGGCGCCCGATTCCACCCGCGTCGCGCGCGGCTTCGCACGCGAGGATTTATTCACCGTCGTTCTGGAACACTTTCAGACCGACACCGCCGATTACGCGGATATCCTGCTGCCGGCCACCACTCAGCTCGAGCATCTGGACGTGGTCAAACCTTATGGGCACTACTACATGGTGGCCAATAATCCCGCCATCGAACCCCTGGGCGAAGCCAAACCCAATACGGCGTTTTTCCGGCTGCTGGCGCGCGCCATGGGATTCACCGAGCCGTGCTTCAACGACTCCGACGAGACCATCGCGCAGGCGGCCGTTGCCGCCGACTGGGATTTCAACGCGGTGCGCAAGGCCGGCTGGAAACGCATAGGCCCTGCCATAGGCACGGCTCGATTCGCCGCAGGCGGCTTCGATACACCGTCCGGAAAGGTGGAATTCCTTTCGGAGCGCGCGACCGCCCTGGGGGTCGACGCACTGCCGGACTTTGTCGCGCCCCAGGAAGACACGCGCAGCGCGGCGGCGCAGCGCTATCCCCTGGCCATGATTTCCCCGCCCGCGCGCAACTTTCTCAACAGTTCCTTCGTCAATGTACAGAGCCTGCGCGCAACCGAGGGCGAACCCTGGCTCGACATTCATCCCGATGACGCGGCGGCGCGCGATATTGCCGCCGACAGCTATGTGCGTGTATTCAACGATCGCGGCAGTCTCGAACTGCGCGCGCGAGTCACCGACCGCGCCCGTCCCGGAGTCGTGGTGGCACTATCGGTATGGTGGAAGAAACTGTCCCGCGATGGCAAAAACGCCAACGAACTGACGAGCAGCGATACACTCACGGATCTGGGCCGGGCGCCGATATTCTACGATTGCTTGGTGCAGGTCGAGGCGCTGTAGGCTCGAGCGTACTGGGCGCAGACGCTGGATCCTGCGACATAACGATCGTGGATGGCGCAGATGCCGTCATCGGCGCGCACCGCGGCGTAAGCGGAACTCAAACTTGACAACCCCGGCAGCGCGGCCTCGAGGGCGGCAGGCGCGTGATTGAAATGCCGGCAGCCCAGGCAGCAGCGCGACTGCCCCGCACCGGCGGCGCGTTCAAACGGGGCTGTGCGAGCAAGGGTCACTGGCCCAGCCGGTTCCAGAACTCGTTGAAGACCTGTGTCGATAGCACGAACCCCAACGCCACGTTGACGATCACGCCGATCGTGAATGCATAGAAGGGCCGCGCACCGATGGCAGCGAATTCGCGTATGCGCGTGGTCAATCCGATGCTCAAGAAAGCAAAGGTGAAGGCCCAGGTGCGCAACGCCTGCAGAGGAGCGACGAGTGCCGGCACCACCTCCTTCTTGTAGGCGGCAAAACTATAGCCTCGTGAGACCAGCGTCACTACCGCCGACGCCAGCAAGAAACCCAGCACAAATTTCGGAAACCGATTCCAGATCTCCGCGGCGCTCGATTTTCCCTGCACTTGCGTTCGTTCCCAGCGCGTGGTCGCGATCAGCGAAAGGACGAAAGCCCAGACTCCGATCCAGACATCCCGTCCGATGACTTTCATGAGCGTGAACGCGCTCACGGCGGCATCCGGATTTCCGGCGATCCCCGGCACGTTGCCGGCATAACCGCCGTAGGTCTGCGCGGCAGCGAGTCCGGCCGCATCCGCAAATTCGGAGGTGCCGATCCAGGCGCCGGCGACTCCGGTGGATAGTCCCAACAGCCGGGCGGCGAGCGGCAATAGGAATATCATGACGATCGCCCATACGACCACCAGGGAGATGGCAATCGACACCTCTTCCTTCCTGGCGCCGACGGCGCCGCCGACAGCGATGGCGCCGGACACTCCGCAGACCGCACCACCCGTCCCCAGAGTGGCCGCGAGGCGGCGGTCCAGCCCCAAACGCAGCGCGGCGAAATAAATGACGCCGAAGGTGGTCAGCGACACGATCGCGGCTTGCACGATCGCTACCGGACCCGCCCAGGCGATCAAGGTCAGCGGCAAACTCGCCCCCAGCAGCACGATGCCGGTCTTGATGTAGAACTCGACGCGCAGGCCCGGTTCGACCCAGCGAGGCACGCCCACCGTATTGGAAACGAGGAGGCCCAGTCCGAGCGCCACCAACGGCGGCTCCAAATTATAGTGGGCCGCCTGATCCCAAAGCCCGAGAAAGTAGATGCTGGCGGCGGCGGCGAAAATCAGCAGAAAGGCCGGCAGAAATCGCGAGATCTTGATGCCAAGCGCCGCAGCCCCGATTCCGAACGCCACCGCCCAGAGCACGAAAAGCGCGCCGTATTGCGCACCATGCTGCGCAAGTTGCAGCCTTATATCCTGAAGATGACTCCACTTTTGGGGCGCCACCGCAATCCATTTGATGCTGCCGCCGCCCGCGAACAATGCGACTGCAACGGCAATCATTCCGAGACCGATCCAGATTGCCCACCAGTCTTCCTTGCGATAGAGCTCCGCCCAAGGCGAACTGCGCGCGATCCGGCGCGGTCCCACAATTTCAGCGATTTCGGCCATGAGTCAACTCCATATAGGATGCCGGCGCTTACGCCTGATCCTCGATGGAGACGCTAACGGGTAACCTTCACGCCGTCGAATAGTTAGATCGCATATCCTTAGTTACGGACGGTTATGAGGGAAGGGCAGGACGCTGCCCAGATCATCAATGGCCGATGCCGTCGGATTTGTGATAATTCGGATAGGGCGGAATCGGCGATGCAGACAGCGGATGCTCTCGCAACTGCTCGAGGACGATGGCCACTGCGCGCTCCAGCTGCGCATCGTGCCCCGCCGCTGCGTCCTTGGGCAGTTCCTCC
>DATMKO010000120.1:0-7684 GCA_035571175.1 Steroidobacteraceae bacterium
CTCGGGGAATACCCGCTATCACTACCACGACATCGGGCCGCGATTCGGGGCCGTTCCGGAACTCATCGCCGACTTTCTGGCTCTGACCGGCGATAGCGTCGACAACATCCCGGGCGTGCCCGGAGTCGGCAAGAAGACCGCCGCAGAGCTGTTCGCGGTATTCGGTTCCCTCGATGAACTTTACGCCAATCTTCATCGCATACCGGCGCTGAAAGTGCGCGGCGCCGCGGCGCTGGTGTCCAAATTGCTGGCCCACAAGGAGGCCGCATATCTCGCCCGGCGCCTGACCGGAATCGTGTGCGATATGCCGATCGAGGCCACGCTGGATGATTTGAAGCGCCGACCGCAGGACGCGTCGCGGCTGAATTGCTTTTTTGATACGCATGGATTCGGCAATATATTGAGACAGCAGGTGCGCCGTATCGCTGCCGCTGTTTGAGACCCGGGGGAATGACAATGGCGCAAAAAGACATTCAATCGGTCCTGCACGAGGACCGCGTGTTTCCGCCGCCTACTGCGTTTCGCAAGCACGCCACCATCAGGGCCGCCGAGCTGCAGTCCATGCACGACAAAGCCGCGCAGGACTTCGTGGGCTTCTGGGCGGACCTGGCGGTCGCCGAGATTGACTGGCAGCAGCCATTCACGGTGCCCCTGGACGATTCGAATGCGCCGAATTACCGCTGGTTTGCCGGCGGACAGTTGAACGTCTCGCACAACTGCCTGGATGTTCACTTGCAAAGGCGCGGCGACAAGATCGCCATCATTTTCGAGGGCGAACCCGGCGACGTGCGCAAACTGACCTACGCGCAGCTGCATCAAGAGGTGTGCCGCTTTGCCAATGCGCTTAAAGCCAAGGGCATCGAGCGCGGCGACCGCGTGATCATTTACCTGCCGCTGATTCCCGAGGCAGTGATCGCCATGCAGGCCTGTGCGCGCATCGGCGCCGTGCATTCGGTGGTGTTCGGCGGCTTTTCCGCCAACGCGGTCAAGGATCGAATCGAGGACGCCGGCGCCAAAATGGTGATCACCGCCGACGGCGGTTGGCGCGCCGGCCACGCGGTCGAACTCAAACGCGCGGTCGACAAGGCGCTGGCCGAGGGCTGCGAATCCGTGCAAAACGTCATCGTTTATCGACGCACCGGCGCCGCCTGCGAGATGCAGCCGGGCCGCGATGTGTGGTGGCACGAAGTGGCAGCCGACCAGGGAATTACCTGCGCGCCGGAATGGGTGGATGCGGAGCATCCGCTGTTCCTGCTCTATACCTCGGGATCCACCGGCAAACCCAAGGGTATCCAGCATTCCAGTGCCGGCTATCTGCTCAACGCCAAGCTGACCACGAAGTGGACCTTCGACCTCAAGGACAGCGATGTGTTCTGGTGTACCGCCGATGTCGGTTGGATTACCGGGCACACCTATGTTGTTTATGGACCCCTCGCGGCGGGTGCCACGCTGCTCATGTACGAAGGTGCGCCGACATTCCCGGACGGCGGACGTTTTTGGAAGATCTGCGAGACCCACGGCGTCACCGTTTTCTACACCGCCCCCACCGCGATTCGCGCGCTGATGAAACTGGGCGAGGCCGTTCCGGCGCAGTACGATTTGAAAAAGCTGCGACTGCTCGGCAGCGTCGGCGAGCCGATCAATCCCGAAGCGTGGATGTGGTATCACCGGGTGATCGGCGCCGAGCGTTGTCCGATCGTCGACACCTGGTGGCAGACCGAAACGGGCGCCATCATGATGACCCCGGTTCCGGGCGTGACGCCGACCAAACCAGGCTCCTGCACCAAGCCACTTCCCGGAATTTTCGCGGACATCGTCGATGATGAAGGGCGGCCGGTGAAAACCCCGAATGCCGGCGGCTACCTGGTGATCAAGCGGCCCTGGCCCTCCATGCTGCGCACGATTTGGGGCGACAACGATCGCTACATCGCCACTTACTGGGAGAAATTCCAGAATCGCTACTATGTTGCCGGGGATTCGGCGCGCCGCGATGCGGACGGCTACTACTGGATCATGGGGCGCATCGACGATGTTCTGAACATTGCGGGCCATCGGCTCGGCACCATGGAAATCGAGTCGGCGCTGGTCGCGCATCCTTTGGTCGCGGAGGCTGCGGTGGTCAGCAAACCGCACGACATCAAGGGCGAATCGGCTTTTGCCTACGTGGTGCTGAATGTGCCGCGGCCGGAAGGTGCCGCCGCGAAATCCTTGGTCGAAACGCTGCGCGGCTGGGTCGCCGAGCAGCTGAGCCCGATCGCCAAGCCCGATGACATCCGTCTAACCGATAGCTTGCCGAAAACGCGCTCGGGAAAAATCATGCGCCGACTGCTGCGTGCGATCGCGCGCGGCGAGGAAATCACGCAGGACATGTCGACGCTGGAGAACCCCGGAATACTCGATCAGCTGCGCGGCGCCGCAGCGCCCCGCAAACCGCCGGCGAAGCTCGACAAGGCCGCCAGACCTGCGCGAAAAGCGGCCGGCAAGCCCAAGCGAACTAAAGCCAGGACGCAGCCCAGGGCTAAATCGAAACCCAAGCGTACGTCGAAGCCGAAAAAACCCGTCTCCCGAATAAAGCGGGTCAATCCTAAGCGGCGCAAGCCCAGGAGCAAAAAGTAGGCAATTCATCGCTACTCGCGATTCGACCCCGAAAGGACGGTGACAACGCGCTTCTCGCCATACTTGACGTAGATGTTTTCGCGATAGACCACGGCATCGCCGCGGTGGATTTCGACCACGTGGGTACCTTCGGCCACACTCAGGGATTGCGGCCTGTCATTCAGTTCCGCAGCTTGGCCGCGCTGCGTACCGTCGATGAATACGGTTGAACCCGCGGGGGCGCCGGTCACGATGAGTTCCGGCTGAACGGGCGGCGGCGGAGGCTTTCTATGGAACCAGCTGCACCCGGACAGCATCGTCAACGCCAGAATCATGAGGATCTTCAAACGCAACTCCTAAGGGCCGTCCCGCAAATCTAGGGTACCACCGGACGGGCCGGTTTTCGTCAAGCTCGAGGGGCTGCCGGAGGCTGTGCTAGAATACGTGGGCCGGAATAGGCGAATTAGCGAACGCCTAAGCGTCACCGCAGCGATCCGGCATCCATCCAGACAGGCGTTAGGGCAACCCGGCCGTTGCGGCCGTTTATTTCAGTGTGATTGGACAACATGCTTTCCACTTCCAATGTCGCCATTCAATTCGGCGCCAAGCCGCTCTTTGAGCAGGTCACGGTCAAATTCTGTGACGGCAACCGCTATGGCTTGATCGGCGCGAACGGCTCGGGCAAATCCACGCTCATGAAGGTGCTGGGCGGCGATATGGAGGCAAGCGCCGGGGATGTCATGCTGCAGACGGGCATGCGGCTCGGCAAACTGAATCAGAACCAATTCGGCTACGAGGACGAGCGCGTACTCGATGTGGTGATGCGCGGCCATGCGGAACTGTGGGCGGCGATGCAGGAGCGCGACCGGATTTACGCCGATCCCAAGGCCACTGACGCCGACTTCATGCGAGCCGCCGAACTCGAGGGCGTGTTTGCCGAATACGGCGGCTACGACGCCGAGGCGCGGGCAGGCAGCATCCTCACCGATGCCGGCATACACGAGTCGCGCCACAACGGCCCGATGCGTGAAGTGCCTCCAGGTTTGAAGCTGCGGGTGCTGCTCGCGCAGGCATTGTTCTCCAATCCCGATGTGCTGCTTCTCGATGAGCCGACCAACAACCTGGACATCAACTCGATCCGCTGGCTGGAAGGCGCGCTCAACAACTACAACGCCACCATGGTCATCATCAGCCATGATCGGCATTTCTTGAACCAAGTCTGCACTCACGTCGCGGACCTGGATTTTCAGCAGCTCAAGATATATCCCGGCAACTACGATGATTTCATGCTGGCCTCGGTTCAGGCGCGCGCCCGCGTCGAGGCTGCCAATGCAAAAGCCAAGGACCGCATCTCGGACCTGCAGGAATTCGTGCGGCGCTTTTCCGCGAATGCCTCCAAGGCGCGGCAGGCCACTTCTCGCAAGAAGCAGCTCGAGAAGATCAAGATCGAGGAGATCCGGCCGTCGTCGCGCCAGAACCCGTACATTCGATTCGAACAAGGAAAGAAGCTGTATCGCTCCGCGGTGTCGGTGGAGAAATTGAGCTTCAGCTACCCGGGCACCGACCTGAAGGTGCTCGACAACTTGAGCTTCAATGTCGAGGGCGGCGAGCGCATCGCCATCATTGGACCGAACGGCGCCGGTAAAACCACGCTGCTGCGCTGTTTGGCGGGAGAACTGCGTCCAACCAGCGGACGCATCGTGTGGGTCGAGAATGCCCAGCCGGGCTACATGCCGCAAGACCCGCAGGCCGAGTTCGAGGACAAGATCGACCTGTTTGCCTGGATGTCGCGATATACGGGCAAGGCCGATGACGATCAGATCGTGCGCGCCACATTGGGCCGCTTGCTGTTTTCCGGGGATGAGACCAAGAAATCGGTAAAGGTGCTCTCCGGCGGCGAGAAGGGACGCATGATCTATGGAAAGCTGATGCTCACCAAGCCCAACGTTCTACTGATGGACGAACCGACCAATCACATGGACATGGAGACGATCGAGTCTCTGCAGATCGGACTCGAGCACTATGCGGGCACCCTCATCTTCGTATCGCACGATAGGGAATTCGTCGGCGGACTCGCGACGCGGATCATCGAGCTTCGTCCCGGCGCCGCGATCATCGACTTCCGCGGCACATATGACGAGTATTTGAGATCGCAGGGACTCGACACATAGCGCCCGGCCCGTTCTCTCTGGCACTATTGATCCATGCATCTGGTTGCTGACCGTCTGCAAAAGAAATTCGGCGCAACCACCGCCGTCGCGGAAGTATCATTTGCCGCCGCGCCGGGCGAAGTTCTCGGGCTTCTCGGACCCAATGGCGCCGGCAAGTCCACCACCATCAGCATGCTCGCTGGCCTGATGCGGCCCGATGGCGGTAGGGTGCTTATCGACGGAATACCTTTGGGCACGGGTGCCGACCCGACCAAGCGGCGGCTGGGGCTCGTGACTCAGGAGATTGCCCTGATTGATGAGCTGCCCGCGCGCATGAATCTGGAATTCTTCGGCGGCTTGTATGGTCTTGCCGGCCGGCTGCTGGCCGGCAGGATCGCGGCGGCGCTGGAGCTGACCAGTCTCGGCGACCGCGCCGCGGATGTGCCGAAGGAATTCAGCGGCGGCATGCGTCGACGCTTGAATATTGCCTGCGCACTGCTGCACGAGCCGCAGATCCTGCTGCTGGATGAGCCCACCGTGGGCGTCGATCCGCAAAGCCGCAATGCGATCTTCGACACCATCGAGGCGCTGGCGGGCGCGGGGCGCACAATGGTTTACACGACGCATTACATGGAAGAGGTCGAAAGACTTTGCGATCGTGTCGTGATCATCGATCACGGTCGGGTGCTCGCCGATGACACGCTTAGCGGCCTGCTGGCCGGCGCGCCGGTCTCGAACACGCTGACGCTCAAGTATGATGTGTCGCCGGATGGCGCGGCACTGGAGGAGATCAAGAACCTGCCCGGGGTCATTCGCGTCGACCTCAAGGGGCCCGAGCTTTCGGTGTCCGCAACCGACCTGGGGACCGCCGCGCCGCGAGTGCTGGAACGGCTTGCGGCCCGCGGCTTCAGCTGCCAGGAACTGACGAGTCGCCGGGCAAACCTCGAGGATGTTTTCCTGGCGCTGACCGGCCGCACTTTGCGTGACACGTGAGCTCATCCCTGATTGCATTTCGGGCTTTGGTTCGCAAGGATGTCGCGATATTCCTGCGCGACCGCCGCGCGTTGGTGGTGAGCGTACTGACGCCTATCGTGGTCGCGGCGTTCTTCGGGTCTTTGTTCGGCGGCGGCGGCGACACCGTCTCGCGGATTCCGGTGGGCGTCACCGACCTGGATGATAGCGCCCTGTCAAAGGCGGTTGTCGAGAGCCTGCGCCACGATCAATCGCTCGCAACTGAATTGCTGCCCGAGGAAACGGCGCATCAGCGGGTTGTGACCGGCAAATTGCGCGCGGCGGTCGTTATCCCTGCGGGCTTTGGCGCGTCGGTCCCCGGCGCGCTGCTCGGCCGGGCGGACAAGCCGTCCGTCAAGCTCTTTTATGACCCGTCGCAATCCATCGTCCGCTCGGTGTTTGCGGGAATCATCACGCAGCATGTCATGCAGGAAGTCACCCGTCCGTTCTCCTCGGGCAATGGTATGTCGATTCCATTCACGCTCGCGAGCCAGCCGGTGAGCACCGGACCGCGATACAACGGCTATGCGCATGCCTTCGCCGGGATGAGCGTGCAGTTCATCCTATTCATGGGCATCGATGCCGGCGTTGCCCTGCTACTGATGCGCGAAACCGGCATGTGGCGTCGGCTTCGCGCCGCGCCTCTATCCCGCGCCATGTTGCTCGGCAGCCGCGTGGCGGCAACCACGCTGATTGCCATCCTGATCTTGAGCGTCGTTTATAGCGTGGCCCGTTTCGTGTTTGGCGTAACTATCGCCGGGAGCTTCGTGGGCTTTGCAATGATTGCCTTCGCCTTTGCGGTGCTGGCGGCCACTACCGGGCTCATGATTGCCGCGGTAGGCGGCTCGGTGGCGGCAACTCGCGGTGTGGCTACGTTTTCGATATTGATCTTGGTTATGCTTGGCGGCGCCTGGGTGCCGGCGTTCCTGTTTCCCGAATGGCTGCAAAACGCCAGCAAGATCCTGCCGACCCGCTGGGCGGTGGATGGACTCGATGCCATGACCTGGCGCGGGCTGCCGCTGGCATCGGCTTGTGCTCCGGTTGCCGTGTTGCTGGGCTGGAGTGCGCTGTTTGCCCTGATCGCCGTGTGGCGATTCGATTGGGAAGGCGATTGACGCTTTTGGTAAGCGATGCCGCGGATTGCTAGGATATATTGAGATTATTCGAGGGGGCGCAGTGCTGATACGAATAGCCGGATCGTGTGCATGTATTTTGCTTGGCGCAACGGCGCTGGCGGCGGCGCCCCCCGCCGAACCCAGTGCGATCAATCGCATCGCCGATGTGGGCTTCAATCATAGCGAGTTTGTCGATACCGCCGCGTACCTTGCAGATCAGATTGGCGGTCGCATGACCAATTCTCCCGCCATGCGAAAAGCCGAGCGCTGGACGCAGGAAAAATTCAGGAGCTGGGGATTGAAGGATGTCAGGGCCGAAGCTTTCGATTTCGGCCGCGGCTGGTGGATCGAGTCTTCGCAGGTGCGAATGATCGCACCGCGTCCGCTTCAGCTTCGCGGAATTCCCGTAGCTTGGACGCCGGCCACCAACGGCCCATTGTCCGCCGCGGTGATCGTGGCTCCGATGCAAAGCGAGCGTGATTTCGCTGACTGGAGCGGTAAGCTGGCCGGCAAAATCGTGCTGGTGACTTGGCCGGCGCCGCCCAAGGACGACGATCTGGCGCCCTTCCAGCGCCTGGCTGACGCCGATATCGCCAAACTGGACAAGTACCAGCAGCCGATTTTCGACCCTGACCTGATCCAGAAGCGAATCGAGCGTTATCGTTTTAGAAGCAAACTCGATGCCTTCCTGGCGCAGGAAGGCGCGGCGGCCTGGATACAAATGTCGCGCTCCGAGGGCCGGCTGGTGCATGGTGAAGGCTACAGCTATCGGGTGGGCAAAACTCCGAAGCTTCCGGGCCTGGAGCTCGGCGC
>DATMKO010000121.1:0-3294 GCA_035571175.1 Steroidobacteraceae bacterium
GTCGTGCTGCACGAAATGCGAAACACGTTCACGCAGCTGCGCACCAGTGATGAACGCTATCGCAACTTCATCGAACAGAGTTCCGAGGCGGTGTGGCGCATCGAACTGGACGTGCCGATGGATCCCGGCTTGGAGATAGCCGCTCAAATTGCCTGGCTGCAGGCGCACGCGCGCGTCGCCGAAAGCAACCTGAGCTATTTGCGGTTGAATCGGCAGCTCGGCCTGCCGGAAGGAGATGCGCGCCTGTGGCGCGCCGACGTGCCATGGTCGGCGCCTTTCATCGAACATCTGGAGGCTGCGTCGCATCGCGGCTACTCGATGGACGGCCTGCAATTCAGTGTCTCCTCGGGTTCCCGTCAGATCACCTACATCACGGGATTCCGCGGCGTCATCGAGGCAGGCAAGCTGGTGCGCGTTTGGGGCGTGGCAAGAGACGTCACCCAGCTCGTTGAGCTCAGCGACCGTCTGCGCCAGCAGCAGGATCGATTGCGGCAATACGCGCGCGAGCTGGTCGGCGCGGAAGAGCGCGCGCGACGCGCGACGGCCGTCGACCTGCACGATGGCATTGGCCAGCAGTTGGTGGGACTGGCGATGACCCTCGATGCGGTGGCCGCGCGCGCGACGCCCGAGATTCGGCTGCTGCTCGGCGAGGCCACGCATACCGTGCGCGAGGTGCAATCGATTGCGCAGCGGGTGATCGCCGACTTAAGCCCTCCCGGACTCTACGAGCTTGGATTGGAGCCGGCACTCAAGTGGCTCATCGTCTACATGCGCAGCAAGGACAATTTTCAGGTCGAATTGTCCATCCCGGCGGATGATGCGGCCATCGATCTCGATCTTCGGGTTCTGGTGTTCAAAGTCATCAGAGAACTGCTGCGCAATGTCGTGAAGCACTCCGGCGTAAAAGCGGCAAAGGTCACGGTGACGCACACACCCAAGGAATTGCGCGTGGAGGTGGAAGATCGGGGAGTGGGGTTCGAGTGGCAGCTCAGTCTTTTTGAACCGCGCGCGCACGGGTTTGGCCTATGGAGCGTCGCCGACCGGGTGCGCGAAGCCGCCGGCGAGATGACTGTTGATACCGGCCCGGGGCGAGGCTGCCGTGTAACCGTGGTATTCCCCTTGGGGGAGGCCAAGGCTGCAACCCGGCAAACGGACCCGCAACGTGTCGCCAGCGGCTTGGGTAGCGGCCGATTCGGGACGCGTTAGCTGTCAGCTAACGCCGAAGTTCAGTTCTTCGCCAGGCGCCGCGACATGCGCAGCGCCGCTTCGCGACCCTGATAGTAGCCCTGAATGACTCCCAACTGCGCGAAGCCCAATCTTTCGTAGAAAATTCGCGCCGCGTCATTGTGGGTGCGCAGTTCCAGATTGACGCGAAACACGCCGGCTTCGATGGCGGTCGTGGTCAGCCACTGCATCAGGCGCATCCCTAGCCCCTGGCGCCGGTGCTCCGGCGCCACGGCGAGCAGATTAAGGTGCGCCACATCGTCGCCGAAATGCATGATCGCAAACGCGGCAATCCGCTGCTCGCGCCGCGCCACCACGACCGAGGATTCGGCCCCGGAAATGAAATGTTGTACCCGCGCCGGTGTCCACGACCAGGTCAGACCTTGTTCGATGAGATCCCGCGACATCTCGGCAATTTCGCGCGCATCGGCGGCGCGCGCCAATCCTATGTGGGCGAGTTCCGACATGCCTCAGGGTGCCTCGGATTTGACGGGCGCGGCGGGCCGCTGCGGCAGGCCGCCGGGCGTCGCCGGCAGAAGTTTCATCAATTCCTGTACTCCGCGCTCCAATTGGGGATCAGATCCGCGCAAAACCGCCAGCGGATCTTGCTCGACCACGATGTCGGGGTCCACGCCGTGACCCTCGATGATCCAGTTGCCGTTCTCATCCGCCGTACCGAACTCTGGCACAAATACCTTGCCGCCGTCGAGCAGAGTTCCGTGGTCGGTAATGCCGACCACGCCGCCCCAGGTGCGCTTGCCGATCAACGCTCCGATTTTCCATTGCCGAAATTCGTAGGAGAAAATGTCGCCGTCAGACGCGGTATCCTCGTTGATCAATGCGACCTTGGGCCCAGATTGTACGACGCTCGGATAGGTGCCGGTGGCCGCTCGGTTGCGCGCGAAGCGAGTCCCGCGCAGCGCCCCGGCCAGCCTTTCGATCAGCAGTTGCGAAATGTTGCCGCCACCGTTGTCCCGCACATCGACCACCAAGCCCTCCTTGCGGACCTGCGGATACCACCACTTGATGAATTCACGAATGCCGGATTCACCCATGTCGGGAATGTGAATGTATCCCAGGCGGCCCTGGCTCAGGCGCTCGACGCGCGCGCGATTCTCCGCGACCCAGGAGAGATACAGCAGTCCGGTTTCGCTGCGCAGCGGCCGATAGCGGATGGTGCGCGCCACCGTGCCCGCCGCGTCCGCCGCCACACGCCACTCCACCGGCTGATCCGCCGGCGCCTGCAGCAATTCGTAAGGGTCGGTGCCGGCCTTGAGTTCGCGCCCGTTGATCGACAGCACATACTCGCCCACATGCGCGTCGACGCCCACTTCAGTGAGCGGCGATCGGTAGTGCTCCTCTTCGTTTTCGCCGGCGAAGATCCGGGCAATCCGGTAACGGCCTGACTTTGCGTCCAATTCAAAGCGCGCGCCCGGCAATGCCACGAATGGCCGCTGCGGCAGGCCAAAGTCGCCGCCTTCGATATACGCATGCTGTACGGTGAGTTCGGCGATCATCTCGCCGATCACATAGTTCAGGTCGGCGCGATGACCGACGTAGTCGAGCAGCGGTTCGTACTTCTTGCGCAGCCCGAGCCAGTCGAAGCCGTGCATGTTTTCGACGTAGAAGTAATCCCGATAGCGACGCCACACCTCGGCGAAAATCTCGCGCCATTCCTCGGCGGGAACGCGCGTGGTCAAAAGGCCGGCCAACGAGACTGTCTTGGCGTCCTCACTCTTGCCAATTTCGAAGTACTTGAATTCCTTGGAGGCCATGCGTGCGAGCACATGCTTGCCGTTGGCGGTCGCAGACCAGTCGGTAACATCTTCTGCCACCGCCTTCGCTTCTCGATCCTTTATGGAGTAGGCCATCACGGTCGGCTTCATGGCGGGCTCGCGTCCGTAATAGGCGGGCCCGCTGCGCAAGTACAGCAAGTCCTCATCGCCCGCCAGCAAGCCGCTCAGGTTATCCGCCTCCAGGGGCACGCGAATCGCGCGTTGCTCGATCCCGGGGAAGTCGATTTTCACCGCGACTTTGGCCTTTGCCTTGGCTTTTTCCGCAGGCTTGTCC
>DATMKO010000122.1:0-3991 GCA_035571175.1 Steroidobacteraceae bacterium
ACGCCGAGCGTCACGCCGTAGATCGTCTGCGGGGTCGCGAATTCATATTGAATCCACGCCGGTGCGCCGCCCGCGCCGATCGGCAAATTAAAGCTCTTGGTGACCTCGCCGTCGGTGAGCAATGCGAAATCCGGCGTGCCATCACTGGCAGTGAGTTTCGGCGCAAGGTCGCGCACCGATGTCGGGCCGTCCGCGATTCGAAAGGCAATCACCGCGGTGTCTGCGTAGTACACGGGGGGCGGTTTTCCGTCACCGGGGTTGAAATTCAGGAACTCCGAGCGCGGTTTGTTCTGAAAGGGTCCGCTCACCTGCGGAGGCCGCGGTAGCACGCCGGTATAGGGCTTCCCCCCCGGGATGCTGATCTCGCTCCAGACGATTTTCTTCATCGCATCGGCGGGCGCAACCCAGGGTCCGCCGCTTTCGCTCCACCCCGGCGAGCCGGCAATGGCCATTTCCAATCCCAGCTGATCCGCCAGATTCGTGGCGTACGAAAAAGCGTCCTTCCAATCCGGCGTCATGAACACCAAGCGCTTATCGACTACTTGGGGCGTGCCCAGTGAGGCATCGAAGGTCTGAAACCCGCCGATGCCGATGCGCTTCATCCACTCAAGATCGAGCTTGATGCCCTCCTTGCTGATGTTGCCGTTCATCCAATGCCACCAAACTCGCGGCGCGGCCGAATTCGGCGGCTGCGCGAAACCGCGCGCCAGCGAATCCGATTTATCCGCTTCGGTCGCGGGCGCGCCTACTGCCAAACCGGACAGTAGCGCGAGCGATGCGAGTCGGATCCGAAAGCGGAACATGCTTGTTACCCACCGTTACTCACTGACCGTGCTCCGCATCGGCGCCGCGGTTAGAACCTGACATCCAGCGTGATGCCGACCTGCCGCAATGAATTGGCCGTCTGCCAACCGGAAATGCCGTTGATATAGCCGCTGAGATTTGCAGGATTCGCGCCAGGTGGCGTGAACGACGGACCGCCGAACAAGGTGATCGGTTCGTTGTCGTTGCTCAAGTTGCGCGCGAATATTGCCGCACTCCAGGTCGCGTCGGGAGAGCGCACGCCGAGGCGCGCGCCGGTATTCCAATTGGCCGGGTACACGTAGCCGGGCGCACCGGTCGGACCGAGCAGCATGGCCGATCTGTACACGGTATCCGCGTTCACGAAGCCTTCAAGGCCGGGGGTAATGGGGAACGAGTACAGAGCCGATAAGGAGATCTTGTTCTTCGGCACTCCCACCAATTGTTGATTCGACAGAGAGGTCGTACCTCCGGTCAGGCTGTTCGGGTCATAGCCGGTCCAGCCGCTGGGGAATTTCGCCTCATCATAGACATAGCCGGCGGATATGGTCAGGCCTGGCAACAGCTTGCCGTAGGCGTTCAGTTCAATGCCCTTGGTCGTCACCTCGGGAATTGATTCCCCCACACAAGCCAATACCCCTGCTCCGTTAAGCAGGCACTTCTGACCCTGATAATCCTTGACTCGCGAATAGAATAAATCGCCGTCCCATCCCAAGCGCCCGCCCAACGCGCTGCCCTTGAGCCCGAGTTCATACGCGGTCGGGATTTCCGCGCCGATCACGGTTTCCGGCGTCCCTTCAGCCGCGGGAGTGACCTGTGGACCTTTGTAGCCGCGCACCACGGTAAAATAGCTGGTCAATTCCGGATCAATCTTGTACTGCGCGCCCAGGCGCCAGGACCAATTGTTGTCAGTCAGCGAACCATACTGCGCGGGCGTCAGGGCCGGGGGTATCAGATTCGCGGATGTGAAATCCGTGAGATCCTCGTGGGTATAGCGGACGCCTCCAATCAATCCGAGTTGGTCCGTCAGGTGATAGGTCAGATTACCGAACGCGGCGTCGGACTTGATGGTCGTGCCCGTGGCCGTTGCCGTATGCACGAACGGCGTGAACGGGAACGGCGGCGGCACGAACGGCACCGGCGGCAGATCGAAGGTGCCTGCAAAAAACCCGCCGCCCGGGGTGTAATTTGTTTCCGCTGAATAGCTCGAATAGAAAAGACCGGCCACATAATCGATCTTTTGCATTCCATTGGAGGTAATGCGCAACTCTTGCGAGACCTGGCGGCCCGACGAGGTCGCACCGACGGTAAAGATTTGTATGAATTCCGAGGGCAGTGCCTGAATATCGGAATCGCTGGGCGCATCTATCTGCTTCCGATACCCGGTGATGGAATTCAACGTGGCTGAACCCAGGTCGTAGTCGACCAACAAGGCACCGCCGTAGTTTCGATAATTGAGATCGTTCGCCTGGCTCCAGCAGCGCGCCTGATTGGCGTACGAGGGTGTGATGCCGCAGCCGGCCAGTTCTGCTGTCAATCCGGGGTTTGCGGACACGTAGGTGAACTGCGGATCATTGTAATTCTGGCCGCGCCGGTCGTAGTCGCCGATGACGTTGATGGTCAGTTCGTCGGTGGCCTTCAGCATGTAGCGCAATCGGCCGCCCCATTCCGTCGATACCGTATCGGTGCCATTGAAATTATTGACCTGCACGCCCTTGGTGCGGTCATCCGAAACCGCCAGTCGGATGGCGGAGTTGCTGGTAATCGGCGCATTCAGCACCGCGCGCTCGGTTTCCTCGCCGAACTTTGACCCTGCCTCGCCGTCGTCCGAATAGTCGATATGCGCAGTGACGTAAAACTTGGTCGGATCGGGCGCCGCGCTCACCATGTTGATCACGCCGGCCGAGGACGTCAATCCGAACAGGGTGCCCTGCGGACCTTTGAGAACTTCAATGCGCTGCAGATCGTAAAGATTGGTGATGTTGACGTTGCCCTGCGGCACACCGTCCAGCACGATGCCCACCGCGCCTTCGGCGGTGGGACTGAATGAATTGGTGCCGATGCCGCGGATTTGACCGCCGCCGCCGGGACCGCCAAATGCCTGCACCATTTCCAGCGATGGGGTGGTGCGGGCCAGATCGGCGATGCTGTAGATGTGTTGATCGGCCAGCTGCGTTGAGGTAACGACGGTGACCGCAACAGGCACGTCCTGCAGCAATTCGGGACGCTTCTGCGCGGTCACCACAATTTCATTGATGGTGTTTTCGCCGGTGCTCGCGGCTTGCTGTGCAACGGCTTCACCGCCCAGCAAAACGCTCGTCCCGAGTATGCCGGCGATGCCCGCGGCGCCCAAGATACGACGATTAATCCAGCTCATGAAAACTCCCTCCCATCGCTTGCATTTATGTTGCGAGCCGGACGCGTTGCGCGCGACCCCGGCACTGTGGAGGCAGCGTAGGTTGGCGCCGGCTGATCGGGAAGGCGTTTCTATGGATACCTGCTTTCGGCGCTGCCGAAAGGTCGCACAAAGTCCTATGCGGGCGAGCTGTCCACCACGGACTTCAGCAACTCGAACAGCCACACTCTGCCGGGATCGCGGTCACGGTATTTGTGCCATTGAATCATTTCCACCAAGCGGGGCATGACCACCGGCGAGGGTAGAATCTTCAGCGGCAGTACCGTGCTATAGGCGCGCGCGAGACGCCGGTGCATGATGGAAATGCGATTGGTGCCCACCAAAAGATGCGGAACGCTGTTGAAATTGGTGGCTATCACTTCAACGCGCCGCGCATGACCAAAACGCTCGAAAAACCACGCATCGATGGTCGGCGGGCGCAGCGTCCCGATGCGTGCCACGACATGCCCCAACTGCAAGCACTGCTCCAAGCTGATCTGTTCGCCAATCAGGGGATTTTCGCTCCAGCACACACACACATATTCGTCCTCGAACAGGACTTCAGCTGGGTGGCCCTCACGTATGAAGTTCTGCGGCAACACCAGGAATTCGATTTCTCCGCGACCCAAAGCTTCCCAGGGCTCATTCTCGTTACCGAGCAGTTCGATGGTGATTCCCGGGGCCTCGCGTTGTAGGCGGCGCAGCGCGGCAGGCATCAGTACGGTGGATACGTAGTCCGACATCATCAACCTGAAGTTGCGCTTTGAATTGAGCGGATCGAATTGCGGCCGGATA
>DATMKO010000123.1:0-2040 GCA_035571175.1 Steroidobacteraceae bacterium
CCCATCACGAAGAAAGTCAAAAACAGCGCCAGACCCGTGAGCACTTGGTTCGACGGCGTGGTCGCCATGCCGAGCGCCTGGCGTAGAATCGAGAGCACGATGATGATGCGCGTGAATGCCGTCATTGCCAGCAGAATGGCCGGCAACAGCGTCAGCAGGGTCATCAAGATCAAAATCTGGAAGGTAAGCGAGTAGGTCTGCACGCCGTCAGCCGCGGTTTTGACAGCCACCGCCGGCAGCGAGACCTGTGCAAGCACCGCGCCGAACGGCGCCAGCGCCAGCAGCCCGATCCAAAACATCCGGCGGTGCATGACGCTGCGCAGGTATTTCACGGGGAAATGCCGGGCGGTCCGGCGGGCGGCGACCCGCCCGATCGCTTCATCAATTCCCGCATGCGCTCGGCAAACGCCGGTGCCGCGGCGACGGTTTTTAGGGCGATCGGTGCGGCCAGCGGCGTCAACGGCACCACACCGCCGGCTCCGATGCCGACCAAAACTTGAGCGTCACCGATGCGAATCAATACGATGCGTTCTCGCGGCCCCACCTTGAGTTCCTCGAGCACGCCGGAATCCAGGGAGCCGCGAGGCGCAGCCAATTTGAATCGCTTCATTACCCAGCCGATGGCGAAAATCAACGCGACGATGGCCACCAGGCTCAAGGTGAGCTGCGTCAAACTGCCAACCGAAAGCGGCGAGACGGGTTGCGCCATCGCCGTCACTGCGCGTGCTCCATTCTTTCGGTGGCGCTCACCACATCGGTGAGCCGGATGCCGAATTTCTCGTTGACCACCACCACTTCGCCGCGTGCAATGCGCACGCCGTTCACCAATACGTCGAGCGGCTCGCCCGCAAGCCGGTCAAGCTCGACCACCGCGCCGGGCGCCAATTGCAGCAGGTCGCGCACCGACATCCGCGCGCGTCCGACCTCGAGCGCCAGCGTGACCGCGACATCGAGAATCAAATTCAAATTCATTTCCTGCCCGCCGGCGCCCGCGGTGTTGCTGCCCAAGTCGCTGAATTGCGCGCGCGCGACGGCGGCTGTTTTGGAATCGGGCGGGCTCATGTTTGGGCTCCTGAAATAATTTTGACGGCGTTGTGTCCCTGTGAGACGCCAAATCTGCCGCGATGCACCGGCACATCGCCGGCCAACAGCGTCACCTGCTGCGGCGCTTCGATGGGAATGATGTCGCCGGGCGACAAGCTGACCAACTCGCGCAGACTGATTTGCGCTTGCGCCAGTATCGCGCGGGTATCGATTTGCGCCTCCTGCAGTGCGGCCGTCAGTACCGGCGCCCAGGCTGGCTGCTTGCGCACCGGCGCTGCCGCGCCGTTGCCGGCGAGGGTCTCGCGAATCGGTGCCAGCAACGAGTCGGGAAACAGCCAGTCGATGCGGCCGCTGCGTGCCGCGAATTCCACGGTGAACTTGGCGACCACGACGGATTCGAGCTGGCCGCCCAACTGCAGCAGTCGCGGGTTGGTCTCCTGCTTCACGAGCTCCAGCTCGAGCGGCGCGGCCGGCAGCCAGGCGGCGGCAAAATCCGCGGCGAAGCTGCGCACCATCAGCGTAAGAAAGCGTTGCGCGGCGGGAGCGACGGCGGCCTGGGGATCTGCGTTGGCGCGGCCCGACCCGCCGAAGAAGCCGTCGAGCAGTGTCAACAACAGCGCCGGCTCGACGCTTACGTATGCATGTCCGGTCAAGGGTTTGAGGCGCACCACCGCAAGACTCGCCGGCGCCGGCAACGACGCCTGCAGGTCGGCGCTCTTTACCGACTCCAGAGAATCGAAGTGCATGCCGGCATCGCGCCCCAGCAATCCGCACAAGGAGGGGCCCGCCCGTTCCGCAAAGTTCCTGCTGATGTCCTCGAGCAGCGGCAATTGCGTGCGGTTGATGCGCTGTAACGAAAAGTCATAGGGCCGAACGGCGTTCGCACCTTCTTTGTCGTTTTTTTCGAGAAGTGCCGCCACCTCTTCGTCGGAGATGGCTTCGCGCGCGGCTTCTTGGCTCATCATTGCACCACGAAACTGGTGAATAGCAGGTCGT
>DATMKO010000124.1:0-3095 GCA_035571175.1 Steroidobacteraceae bacterium
CGGGTTTCGAATATGCGACCACCCACAATACCTTTTCGGTGGCGGACTACGTCAGGCAGCGCTGCCGCCTGGAAGGCCCGGCCGTGGCCGTGTCCTCTGCCTGCGCATCCAGCGCCAAGGTGTTCGGCTCGGCACGACGCATGATCGAGGCCGGACTCATCGATGCAGCGCTGGTGGGAGGAACTGACTCCTTGTGTCTCACCACTCTGTATGGGTTTCATTCCTTGCAGCTCTCGTCGACGGCGCCGTGCCGTCCCTTTGATGTCGCTCGCGATGGAATCTCCATCGGCGAGGCGGCCGCGTTTGCCGTACTCGAACGCCTGCCCGACGATTTGCAGGGCGGTTCTGTGCTGTTGCTGGGTGTCGGCGAATCGAGCGATGCCTACCATATGTCCGCGCCTCACCCGGAAGGGCAGGGCGCAAAGCGCGCGATGCACGCGGCGCTCACCGCCGCTTCACTCGAACCCAGCGACGTCGATTACATCAATTTGCATGGCACTGGAACGCCGAGCAACGACCGCGCCGAAAGCCAGGCGATAACCAGCATTTTCGGGCCGACCACGCCTTGCAGTTCGACCAAGGGCGCAACCGGCCATACCTTGGGGGCGGCCGGCGCTCTGGAAGCGATGATCTGCGCTCTGTCCATCAAGAATGGATTGATGCCGGGCGGCGTGCACACCACGCGCATCGACCCGACCCTCACGGCACACTACATCAGGGAAAATCGGCGCGCCGCGATCAGGCGTGTGCTCAGCAATTCATTTGGTTTCGGCGGCACGAATTGCAGTTTGATTTTCGGCGCCGCCGGATGAAGGTGTCCGCATACGTTGGCGGCATCGGCGTTCTGGGGCCGGGCCTGAACAATTGGCCGCAAGCCGCGGCCGTGCTCACCGGCCGCCAAGCATACGTTCCCGCAGCCACGGCGCTGCCGAGTCCGGCGATGCTGCCGCCAGCTGAACGGCGGCGCACCGGCCGGGTGGTAAAGGTGGCGCTGGGGGTCGCGTTGGAGGCCACCTCGAGCGCCGGTGCCGATGCCGCGCAAATAGCCAGCGTATTTTCCTCCTCCGGGAGCGACGGCCATATCTGCCACGAAATCTGCCAGGCGCTGGCGCTGCCGACCCGGGAAGTCTCGCCGACGCGGTTTTCCAATTCGGTGCACAACGTGGCGTCTGGATATTGGAGCATTGCCACGGGATCTTTCGCGCCGTCGAATGTTCTGTGCGCCTTCGATGCCAGCTTCGGGGCCGGGCTGCTGGAAAGTATGATTCAAACCTCGGTTGATCAACGCCCGGTACTCTTGGTGGCGTACGACACGGAGTATCCGCCGCCGCTGCACCTCAAACGTCCCATACCGGACGCGCTCGGTGTCGCGATGCTTTTCACGCCGGAAAAAGGCACGCGGTCATTGGCGAGGATTGAGGCCACTGTCACTGCCGAGGCCTGCGATTCGATGGCCGATCCGCAGTTGGAGGCGTTGCGCCGGGCGATTCCGGCCGCGCGTGCGCTGCCGTTGTTGCTGCTGCTGGCGGCCGGTAAGGGAGGACGCACGCTCCTCGAATATCTCGATGTGTCGCGAATTGCGGTGCAGGTCGACACGTGTTCATGAACCGCGCATGGATCGAGGAACACATCCCGCATCAAGGCCGCATGTGCCTTCTCGACGAAGTGATCGAATGGGATGTGCGGCACATCCGCTGCCGCAGCGCCACACACCGCGCCTTGGACAATCCGCTACGCTCACAGGGCCGCTTGGGAATAGCCTGCGGTATAGAATACGCCGCTCAAGCGATGGCGCTGCACGGAGCGCTCGCCGCCGGCGCGACCGGCGGCGCTCCGGTCGACACGCCCAAGGCTGGTTTTCTCGCTGGTGTTCGCGACGTGCGCCTTTGGGTTTCGCGGCTCGACGACATCGAGTCGGATTTGATCTGCGAGGCCATCCTGGTTGCCGGTGACGGTCTCGCCGCGATTTATGAGTTCACGCTTCGCGATACGCTACGCAGCTTGATGAGCGGCAGAGCCACGATTTTGCTGAATACCAATGGACAGTTGAGCACATGAACGAAGCAACGGCTAGAGCGTTGGTTACAGGGGGCAGCGGCGGAATTGGCGGCGCCATTTGCCGGCGCTTGGGCGCTGCCGGTCACTTCGTGTACGTGCACGCGAATACAGGCACTGCCGCAGCCGAGACAACTGCGGGAATGATCGTCGCAGCCGGCGGTCGAGCGCGGGCCATTCACTTTGATCTCACCGATGCCGCCTCGACGCGGACGGCTGTCGAAAAAATTCTTGAAGAGGGAGCGGTGCAGGTCTTGGTGAACAATGCAGGTATCCATGACGACGCGGCGTTCCCGGGG
Source organism: Steroidobacteraceae bacterium (assembly GCA_035571175.1). Lineage (GTDB taxonomy): Bacteria > Pseudomonadota > Gammaproteobacteria > Steroidobacterales > Steroidobacteraceae > Bog-1198. The sequence continues at coordinate 2,355 of DATMKO010000124.1, forward strand.
ATGAGTCCGCAGCAATGGCATCGCGTAATCGACGTATCGATCAATGGATTCTACAATGTCACACAGCCCTTGATGCTGCCCATGATTCGAACACGGTGGGGACGCATCATCAGCATCTCCTCGGTCACGGCACTCGCCGGCAATCGCGGCCAGGTCAATTACGCCGCCGCCAAGGGCGCGCTGAACGCCGCCACCAAGGCTTTGAGCCTCGAGGTGGCGAGCCGGGGCATTACCGTCAACGCCGTGGCGCCCGGGATCATCGCCACCGACATGGTCAAACAGGCCTTCGATGACGAGGCAATCAGCAAAATCGTTCCTATGAAGCGCGCCGGAACCCCCGATGAGGTCGCGAGTCTGGTGGCCTTTCTGGCTTCACCTGAAGCCGGATACATCACCGGCCAGGTGATTTCCATCAATGGCGGAATGTTGTAGCGGTGCTTCAGGCATAGGCATCAACCAGACCGCTCGCGGCGCGCGGAATTGATCCCGCTGACCGCGACTGCGCCGCTGCGCCCACCGCCGCGCCGCGCTCGATCGGCGGCAATGCATCGTAGGTTTGCGACTGCGACGAACGTTCTTGAAACGAGCGCTGCGAAATATCGACGCTCACCTGGCCGAATCCTTGGGTGCCAAGCATTTCGCGCAATTTCGACGAGCTCGATTCGAGCGCGTCGCGCGTCACAGCGCTGTGGCTGGTCATCCAAACCTGCGCATGACCGCCCTGCAACGCGATGCGCACTT
>DATMKO010000125.1:0-5333 GCA_035571175.1 Steroidobacteraceae bacterium
CGAAGGGATCCTGGGGCGTATCGGCGTGTCGGTGGCGGGCGGCGGTTCCGGACGCGTGTACGCCTTGATTGAAGCGGCGGAAGGCGGCTTGTTTCGTTCGGACGATGAAGGCGCCAATTGGACCCGCGCCAATGATGATCATCGATTCCGGCAGCGCGCTTGGTACTTCACCCATGTATTTGCAGACCCCGCGACCCCGGACGTGGTTTACGTGCTCAACACCGGTGCGTTCCGCTCCAGCGACGGCGGCAAGACTTTCGCGTTGATGCCGGCCCCGCACGGGGATCACCACGCATTGTGGATCGACCCCAAGGATCCGCGACGCCTCATCAACGGCAGCGATGGCGGCGCGAGCATTTCGATGGACGGCGGCAAAGCCTGGACTCCGCCCTACAATCAGCCCACCGCCCAGTTTTATCACATCGCGGTTGACAACGGCTGGCCGTACCGCATCTACGGCGCGCAGCAGGACAACTCGACGATCGCCATCGCGAGCCGCGATGATGTCGGTGTGATCGGCAGGCAGAATTGGTTCGAGGTCGGCGGCGGCGAAAGTGGCTTTATCGCGCCGGACCCGAAGGATCCGGAGATCATTTACGCGAATTCCGACAGCGGCCAGATGACCCGCTACGATCACCGCACGAACAATTTTCGCGACGTTTCGGTGTATCCGCTCGACGTGTCCGGCAACGGCGCCGCAAACCTGCAATTCCGCCTGCAGTGGACCGAACCGCTATTCGTCTCTCAGTACGATTCGAACGTGTTGTACACCGCCGCGCAGTTCGTGTTGCGCAGCCCCGATCAGGGGCGCAGCTGGAAGGCGATCAGCCCGGATCTCACGCGCAACGACAAGAGCAAGCAGCAGCCCTCCGGCGGTCCCATTACCCTCGACATCACCAGTGTCGAGTACTACGACACGGTGTTTGCACTCGCCGAGTCGCCGCGCCAGCAAGGATTGCTCTGGGCGGGGACCGATGATGGCCTGATCCACGTGACCCGCGATGATGGTCAAACCTGGACAAATGTCACTCCCAAGGACATGCCGGCGTGGAGCATGGTGAGTCTCATCGATCCCTCGCCTCACGATGCAGCGACGGCCTTTGCCGCCATCGATCGGCACAAACTCGATGACTTGAAACCGCTGATCTACCGGACTCATGATTTCGGCAAAACCTGGACTCGAATCGTTGCGGGGATCCCGGACGGCGCTTACGTGCACGCGGTTCGCGAGGATCCGCAGCGCAAGGGACTGCTGTATGCCGGCACCGAACTCGGCGTCTTCTTTTCCGCCGACGATGGCGGGCACTGGCAGGCGCTGCAGCTGAATCTACCCACCACGCCGGTGCACGATCTGGTTGTAAAAGACAATGATCTCGTGGCCGCGACTCACGGCCGGTCATTCTGGATTCTCGACGACCTGTCGCCGCTGCGGCAGGCCGCGGATGGAGTTGTTGCCGGGGATTTTCACCTGTTCCGGCCGGCGCACGCGGTAAAACTGCACTTTCCCAGCGAAGTCGAGCGCAGACTTCCGGTGGGCGACAATCCACCATCCGGCGCGGTCATCGACTACTACCTGAAGAGCAAGCCCGCCGATGCCGAGGAGATCACGCTCGAGATTCTCAGCGCCGACGGTAAAGTGCTGCGGCGCTTGTCGAATCACCGGCCGGCGGACAGTTCCGAGCAGCCGCCAGAGTGGACCGATCGCGAGCAGCCGGCGGACACGATACCCGATGCCGCCGGCGGCAATCGCTTTGTCTGGGACCTGCGCCGCGAGGATCCGGAGAAAATTCCTGGCGCCTTCTACAGCGACGACGGGCCGCGAGGACCCCTGGTGACGCCAGGCACTTATCAGGTTCGCCTCACCGCCGGGGCCAAGAGCCAGAGCGCGCCACTCGAGGTGATTCAGGATCCGCGGCTCACCGGCAAGATCTCCGACCAGGAGATCTCCGCACTTGGAGATCTGTCGCTGCGTACCTGGACGGACATCGACGCCCTGCACAAGGCGGTGAATCAGATTCGCGCGACGCGCGCCAAGCTGCAGACAATAACCAAGTGGAGTTCGGGAAATCCCGCGGCCAAGCCGGTGATCGATGCGGCTAATGAGCTGAATGCCAAGATGATGCCGATCGAAGCGCGGCTGGTGCAGGTCAAGATGGCCGCATCCGAGGACAACCTTCGCTATCCGAATATGCTGAACGAACAATACGACACCTTTGCGGCAACGCTCGATACGGAGGATTTCGGTCCGACCGAATCGCAGCGCCAGGTTTACTCCTACTTGCACGGCGAACTGAACGCCGAACTCGCCAAATGGCGCGCGGTATTCGAGCGCGATCTGCCGGCTTTCCAGGCGCTGATGCGCGAGCATGGTGTTCCTTCAATTGGTGGGCCTTAAAACATGAATTCGACAACGCGTTTTTTGTTTGAGAGTCTGGCAATCGGGCTTTGCTGCCAGGCTGCTGCTGCTGCGGATGCGCCGGTTTCCGCGCCGGCACCGGTGGCGGCTTCTCAAGCGCTGCAGTGGCGCATGGTGGGACCATTCCGCGGTGGCCGCACGCGCGCGGTGACGGGGATACCGGGCCAGCCCGATACCTTCCTGATTGGCGCGGTCAACGGCGGCGTGTGGAAAACCACCGACAGTGGCCGTACCTGGAATCCTTTGTTCGATGCGGCGCCGACCCAATCCATCGGCGCCATTGCAGTGGCGCCCAGTGATCCTAAGATCATTTACGTCGCGAGTGGCGAAGGCTTGATGCGGCCGGATCTCTCGGTCGGCAATGGCATCTATCGCTCGGAGGATTCGGGGCTGCATTGGACGCACCTGGCCCTGGATGATGCCCAGCAGATTCCAGATCTTGCAGTGGACCCTAAAGACCCCAACCGCCTGTACGCGGCGGTGCTGGGACATCCTTTTGGTCCGAGTTCGCAGCGCGGAATTTTCAGATCCACCGATGGCGGCAAGAACTGGACCCGAGTGCTCTATGTCAACGATGACACGGGCGGCTCGTGCGTCAAGATCGATCCCACCGATCCAAAGGTTTTGTATGCCGGGCTATGGAACGTTCGCGCCGGCCCGTGGGAGGACAACAACATATACAACGGTACGGCGGGCGGCCTGTTCAAATCATCCGACGGCGGCGAGCATTGGCGCAAGCTGTCGCGCGGCCTGCCGGAGAATTTGTCGCAGATCGAAGTGGCGGTTGCGCCCAGTAAGCCGGGACGGCTGTACGCCACGGTCGCCACGACCTCGGAGGGCGACTACGGATCAGCCGCTGGGCTCGGGATTTATCGATCCGACGATGGCGGCGAGTCCTGGACCCGCGCCACCACCGATCCCAGGCCTGCGCTGCGCATCGGCGGCGGCGATTTAGCGATAATCAAAGTAGATCCATCCAATGCCGACGTCTTGTACAGCGCCAGCATCGTCACCATGAAATCGACCGACGGCGGAGTTCATTGGACCTCGCTGCGCGGCTCCCCTGGCGGCGATGACTATCAGAACCTCTGGATCAGTCCGGACGATCCGCAGCGCATCGCCTTGGTCGCCGATCAAGGCGGCATCATTACGGTGAACGGCGGCGCCACGTGGAGCTCCTGGCTCAATCAGCCCACGGCACAGCTCTATCATGTCGGCGTCAGCAACACATTCCCGTATCGGATCTGCTCCGGCCAGCAAGAAAGCGGCTCAGTGTGCATCTCGAGCCGCGGCAATGATGGGCGCATCACCTATCGGGACTGGCATCCGGTCGGGGTGATCGAATATGGCTACGCGCTGCCGGATCCTGTGGACGCCGACATTGTGTACGGCTCCGGCCGCAGCGTCGTGACCAAGACGCATCTGTCGACGGGACAGGTTCAGGACATCACGCCGATTCCTCTCAAAGCCTCAGGTATTCGCGCCGATCGCACCGAGCCGCTGTTTTTCTCGCCGCACGATCCGCACCGTATGTACTATGCCGCCAACCGCCTCTACGAGAGCACCGACGCAGGCGGTTCGTGGCGCGCCGTCAGTCCGGATCTATCGCGGGAAAATCCCGGTTCTCCGGCGAGCGTCGGCACTCTGAAATCGGCCAAGGCGGACAAGCAGCGCGGCGCCATCTATGCGGCAAGCCCTTCGCCGCTGCGCGACGGACTCATCTGGGCCGGCACGGACGATGGACTGGTGTGGGTGACGCATGACGACGGCCTGACCTGGCAAAACGTCACTCCGCCTGCGCTCACGCCGTGGAGCAAGGTGACCCAAATTGAAGCCTCGCACTTCGACAGCCAGGTGGCCTACGTATCCGTGAGTCGATTTCGCATCGACGATCTCAAGCCGTACATCTACCGTACCCGCGACGGTGGACAAACCTGGAACCCGATCACGGCCGGATTGAGCGAAGACGCGCCGGCCAACACGGTGCGCGAGGATCTGGTGCGCCGCGGCCTGTTGTTTGCCGGCACCGAAAAAGGCGTATGGCTTTCATTTGACGACGGCGATCATTGGAGCTCCTTGCAATTGAATTTACCGCGCACCTCGATGCGCGATTTGGCGATCCATGGCGAGGATTTGATTCTCGCCACGCACGGCCGCTCGTTTTGGGTGCTGGATGACATCAGCCCGTTGCGCCAATTTTCGGCAAAGATCGCCGCCGATGAGGCCACGCTGCTCAAGCCCACGCCGGCGGTACGCGCCAAGCGCAGTACGGAAACCGACACGCCCATCCAGCCCGATGAGCCGACGGCGCGGAATCCGCCGGACGGCGCCGTGATCGATTATTACCTGGCGCACGATGCTAGCCGCCCCGTGACGATTGAGGTATTCGATTCGGCCGGCACTCTCGCAAGACGCGTATCGAGCACCGATCCTGCGCCGTTCACCCCGGCGGAACTCGCGCGCGAGCTGATTCCAACGTACTGGATCCGAATGACGCGCGCGCCGGCGGCCAGCGCCGGCATGCACCGCTGGGTTTGGGACTTGCATTATGCGACGCCGCGCAGTCCAAAGCGTGGCTTCCCGATCTCGGCCGTGCCCGGTGATACGCCTCAGGAGCCGCTCGGGCCGCCGGCGAACCCCGGCGTATACCGTGTCCGCTTGAGCATCGGCGCGCATCAGTGGGAGCAGCCGTTGGTTGTCAATTCCGACCCCCGAGTCAAGATCGCTCCTGCGGATTCTTTAGCGCAATTCGAGCTTGCGAAGCGTCTTGCGGATGCGCTCGACTCGAGCACCGGCGCCCTGTTCGAGGCTCGCTCGCTGCGCGCGCAGCTCAAGGATCGGACCAGCCACGCCGGCGGCGCGCTGGCCGATCGGATGCAATCGCTGGACCATCGGATTGGCGAGTTGTTGGAGCCGC
>DATMKO010000126.1:0-7422 GCA_035571175.1 Steroidobacteraceae bacterium
GGCGGCGGTACGAACGTGAATAGGTCCGCCGCAAATTTCGCGTTGCGCTTAGGATTGGTAAAGGTCAATTGGGTGACCTGATTGAGCTTGTCGGCAAGAAACATGGACGCCAACTGCGCCTGTTTGAATCCGATTCGCACCAGCTGAAAGTCCGTTTCCGGATGCTTCGGAATAAGCTGATACCATTCCAGACCGCCCTCCGGCGGCAAGGCGGTGACATCGAACTGGCTGCTGACCGAGCCGCCGCCCGATAACAGCACCGCCGGCGTGCTCGATAAAGTGGCATCCATATTGCGCACATTGGCCTGCTGCAGATCCTTATCGTAGAACCAGATTTGCTTGCCGTCCGCCAGTATCAATTGCTCGGACGGCTGCGAATAATCCCAGCGAAATTTTCCAGGCTTCTGCAAGTAGAGTTTGCCGGCGGCGCGGCGCTCGATTTTGCCGTGGCCATCATCGATGGTCTGGGTAAAATCGGCAGACCAGGTGGCAAGACCGCTTAGGTACTTGTCGACGTCAGTGGCCGGAGAGGCGATCGTCTGATGCACGCCTGCCAATGCCAGCAGGAATGCAACCGGCGCGAGGCAGATGTGTCGTTGCTGCATCGATCTCATTCCTCGGGAGGCGCAGCGCCGTATATTTCGCGATTGCCGTTGGACTGCAAGGGCCCAACGAGACCTGCTGCCTCCATGGCTTCGACCAAGCGCGCTGCGCGGTTGTAGCCGATCTTCAGGCGCCGCTGCACCCCGGATATCGATGCTTTGCGGGTTTCGGTCACGATGCGCACCGCCTCGTCGTACAAGGGATCCGCCTCCGCATCAGCGATACCATCACCACCCTCCTCCTCATCGTCGGACGGAAATCCGGGTATGGGAGTGCGCGGGCCCTCCAGGATTTCATCGATGTATACAGGCGGCGCCGCGGATTTCAGACCCGCGACCACGCGGTGCACCTCCTGGTCCGAGACGAACGCGCCGTGCACGCGGGTTGGAATCGACGTGCCGGGGGGCAGATACAGCATATCGCCGTGCCCAAGCAGCGACTCGGCGCCGCTTTGATCGAGGATCGTGCGCGAGTCCACCTTGGCCGACACTTGGAACGCGATGCGAGTGGGAATGTTCGCCTTGATCAGACCGGTAATGACATCGACCGACGGACGCTGCGTGGCCAGAATCAAGTGAATCCCGGAGGCGCGGGCTTTCTGCGCGAGCCGCGCAATCAACTCCTCGACTTTCTTGCCGACGATCATCATGAGGTCGGCGAGCTCATCGATAATCACCACGACAAAGGGCAAGGTTGTCAGATCCGCAACATCTTCGGCGACCACGCCCGGCACGCCTTGCGCGATCTTCTGCATGCGAATTGGATCTTTGATCGGCCTGCCGGCATCCGCTGCGTCCTTGACCTTGCGGTTGAAGCCGCCGATGTTGCGCACGCCCAAGGCCGACATGAGCGTATAGCGGCGCTCCATTTCCGCGACACACCAGCGCAACGCGTTCGCTGCCTGCTTCATATCCGTGACCACCGGCGATAAGAGATGCGGGATACCCTCGTAGACCGAAAGCTCCAGCATCTTCGGATCGATCATGATCATGCGCACGTGATCCGGCGTGGCCTTGTAGATCAGGCTTAAGACCATGGCATTGATCGCGACTGATTTTCCCGAGCCGGTGGTGCCGGCAATCAGGAGATGCGGCATGCGTGCCAGGTCCGCAACCACGGGCACGCCGCCGATGTCCTTGCCAAGGGCCAGCGCCAGCGGTGAAGTCAAGTCGTCGTAGGGCTTGGATTTGACGATTTCCCCCAAGGTCACGATCTCGCGCTTCTCGTTCGGAATCTCCAAACCGACCACCGATTTGCCGGGGATGACTTCAACCACACGGACGCTGACCGAGGACAGCGCGCGTGCCAGATCCTTGGCAAGACTGCTGATCTGACTGACCTTTACTCCGGGGGCCGGGCGCAATTCAAAGCGCGTGATCACGGGGCCGGGCTGCACCGCGACCACTTCCACCTCGATGCCAAAGTCCCGCAGCTTGATCTCCACCAGGCGCGACATCGCCTCCAATGCCTCGTCCGAGTAGGAATGCTCGCGCGGGCGCGCTTCATCGAGCAGGGTCAACGCCGGCAATTCGCTCGACTTCGGCGCATCGAACAACGGCACTTGACGTTCGCGCTCCACCCGATCGCTCTTCGCAGGCTGTGGCGCGGGCGGCTCGATGCGCGGCGGCTGCCGCGCGGCCACCTTCTTCTGCTCCTCTCGCACTCCTTCCTGGCGCGCCTGCTTGCGCAGCTGACCGGAGGAAAGTTCGCGGCGTTGCTCGATGAGCTTTTGCAGCCACTCGAGCGCGGCCAAAACGTAAGCGCCGAGCCTGTCCATGATGGCGAACCACGAGACACCGAGGAATAGCGCCACACCCGCAAGCCACACGCCCAATAGCAGCAGCGTGGCGCCAAGGAAGCTCAAGCCTTTCGCCGCGCCGTTGCCGGCGAGTTCGCCCAACACTCCCCCGGCGCTATTCGGCAGCGCGGAGCCGCTCCAATGCAGCGTCGCCAGACCACAACTGGTGACCAAGGTCAGCACGAACCCGGTCGCGCGCAGCAGCGTATTGAGTCGCGAGCGCGCATCCGGCAGCGATTGATCCATGTGCACCAGCCAGCCGGCGTATGCCAACATCAGCGGAAACAAATACGCCGGACGGCCGAACAGAAACAGGAAAAATCCGGCGAGCCAGGCGCCTACCGGACCGATCCAATTGCCTACGGGGCCGGGTTCACCGGTGTCGGCAAAGCCGCGGTCGTGAACATGGTAGGAGAGCAAGGCCAGCAGCAAGATCAGCGCCAGCGCGCTCAGGACCCATAGTGTTCCCTCGCGCAGCGATCGCGCCACGGCCATCGAGAGCTTGGCACTCGGCTTGGCTTTCCTCGCCGAAGGGGCCTCAGATAGATCTAGATCTTTAATGATGATTACTTCTTAACTAATTGAATAATATGTGATAGTAACTCAGTCGAACTTGATGCAACAACACCGCAGGGCAAGGTTTATGAATGGACTTGTAGGAACTGGCTGGAGCCCACAGATTTACTTACCATGGGTCAGCTAACCTTAAGCGCCCGCCGGCGGCCATTCGCCAGCGATGATTCACGACGAGAGGCAAATTATACATGAGCGTTGTCAGGCACAGTCCACTCCTGATCCTGGGGTCTGGACCGGCAGGCTACTCCGCGGCCGTCTACGCGGCCCGGGCGAATCGCAATCCCGTCCTCATCACCGGCTTGGAACAGGGCGGACAGCTCATGACAACCACCGATGTGGACAACTGGCCCGGCGACGTCGAGCATCTGCAGGGACCTGCGCTGATGGAGCGCATGCGCCGGCATGCCGAGCGCTTCAACACCGACATCGTGTTCGACCACATCAACCGGGTCGAGCTGCGCCAGCGACCGTTTCATCTGTTCGGCGATAACGGCGAATACACCTGCGATGCCCTGATCATTGCTACGGGCGCGTCGGCACGCTACTTGGGCTTGCCTTCCGAAGAAACATTTCGCGGCAAGGGCGTGTCCGCGTGCGCCACCTGCGACGGCTTTTTCTATCGCGGCAAAGCCGTCGCCGTGGTCGGCGGCGGCAATACCGCCGTCGAGGAAGCTCTATACCTCGCGAATATTGCGTCCCACGTCACCCTGGTGCATCGCCGCGACAAATTGCGCGCCGAGAAGATCTTGCAGGATCGGCTGTTCGCGCATGTATCAGCCGGCAAGGCCAGCATTGTCTGGAATCACGCGGTTGATGAAATACTCGGAGATGAGGCAGGGGTGACCGGCGTGCGGTTGCGCGGCTTGCCGGGAACCGCGGCGCGCAGCATCGAGGTCGACGGCGTATTCATTGCGGTGGGACATGTGCCCAATACCCAGCTCTTCGACAAACAATTGGAAATGAGCGGCGGCTACATCGTGGTCAAAGGCGGCAGCGACGGCGCAGCAACCTCGACCAGCATTCCCGGAGTATTCGCCGCCGGCGACGTTGCCGATCATGTGTATCGTCAAGCCGTTACGTCGGCCGGCACCGGGTGCATGGCGGCGCTCGATGCAGACAAGTATCTGGAACGCATTGAGGCGGAGGCCCACGCCGAACCCCGCGCTGCCCACGCGTGACCCACCGGCCGGCGCGATTTCTCGACAGCATCGCGCAGATCGACGCGCAGAAATGGAACAGCCTGGCCGGCTCCACGCAGCCGTTTCTCAGGCATGAGTTTCTCCTGGCGCTGGAGGAATCCGGCTGTACCGCGCCGCGCACCGGCTGGACTCCCCGGCATCTGATCATCGAGGCCGCGAATGGCACGCCGGTGGCAGCCATGCCCTTGTTCCGCAAGGCCCATTCTCGCGGGGAGTTTGTCTTCGATTTCTCCTGGGCGAGCGCCTATGCTCAACACGGTCTCAGGTACTATCCAAAGTTGCTGACGGCGGTGCCATTTACTCCGGTGTGCGGGCCGCGGCTGCTGCTCCGCCCCGACATCGACGCCAGAGCCATGACCGAGAGCTTGGTACGCGCCGTCACCGACTACGCGCGCAGCGAACAACTGTCGTCCTGGCACGTGCTGTTTCCCACCGAGGAGATCGCCGCCAGTCTCGATACTGCCGGTCTGGTACTGCGCCGCGATTGCCAGTTCCATTGGCATAACCAGGGCTACGAATCCTTCGAGGCCTTCCTCGCGACTTTTACCGCCGAGAAGCGCAAGAAGGTGAAGCGCGAGCGCCGGCGCGTCGCCGAAGCAGGCATCGAATTCGATACCTTGAGCGGCGCACAGCTCGACAACGCGCTGTGGAGCACCCTGTATGGCTTTTACGCCGATACCTTCCATCGTCACGGCCATGAACCGTACCTGAATTTGAGTTTCTTCAAACGCATCGGCGCTGCGATGCCGGATCAGCTGATGCTCAAAGTGGCGCGTGTCGGTAGGGAGCCGATCGCCGTGGCGATATTTTTCGTGGGCGAGAATGCCCTATTCGGCCGCTACTGGGGTGCCGGCGGCAACTATCACAGCCTGCACTTCGAGACCTGCTATTACCAAGGAATCGAGTATTGCATCGACAACAAGCTGCAGCGCTTCGAGCCGGGCACGCAGGGCGAGCACAAGGTGCCCCGGGGATTCGTACCGGCTTTGACGAGCTCGGCGCATTACATCGCCGATCAACGATTTGCGGCGGCCATTCGCGACTTTGCTCGGCGTGAGGCCCGCGGCGTGGATCATTATGCCGCGGCGGTCAATGAACACGTGCCCTACCACCGGGCGCCGGATGAGGAGTTGCAATTCTGAGCAGACTGGTTTGGCTCGGCGAGCAGGCGGATCCGAATTGGTTTCCGCCCTTGGAACAGGCACTGCGTGAACCGCCGGGTTTGCTTGCCGCCGGCGGGGACTTGAGTCCGGCGCGGCTGCTCGCAGCCTATGAACGCGGCGTGTTTCCTTGGTACTCGGCGCAGCAGCCCATACTTTGGTGGTCGCCGGATCCGCGCATGGTGCTGTTTCCCGGGGAATTTCGCTGCTCGCGCAGCTTGAGCAAGACCTTGCGCAATCGGTCGTTCACGACCCGAATCGACCATGCCTTCAGTGCGACCATCCGCGGCTGCGCCCGGCCGCGCCGCTCCGGTCCCGACACCTGGCTGAACGCGGAGATGATCGATTCCTACGAACAACTGCACCAGCTTGGGTACGGCCACTGCGTCGAAACTTACCGCGACGAGCGGCTGGTGGGCGGCTTGTACGGCATTCAGCTGGGCCAGATATTCTTTGGTGAGTCGATGTTCAGTCTCGAACGCGACGCGTCGAAGGTGGCGCTGGCGCGTTTGGTGGAGGAGTGTCGCGCGCGCGACATCAAGGTCATTGACTGCCAGGTGGCCAGCAAGCACCTGGCAAGTTTGGGTGCCCGCGACGTATCGCGCAGCCAGTTTGTCGCATTGCTACGCCAGCACGCAAAGCGCGCGCCGCGCGGCAGTTGGCTGCCTCAACCGCAGTAAATTGCATTAACACAGTCCTTTATGCACAATGCGCGCGGTTTCACGCATCGCAAAAGGACGCATGTCAAAAGAAGAGGCTATTCAGTTCGAGGGTGAGGTCGTCGAGACCCTGCCCAATACGACATTTCGCGTCAAACTCAAGACCGGCCATGTAGTTACCGCACATATCTCAGGCAAGATGCGCAAAAACTACATTCGAATCCTGACCGGCGACCAGGTCACCGTTGAGATGACACCCTACGATTTGACCAAGGGCCGGATCGTCTACCGCGGCCGCTAGCTCTCGTGCGACAACAGCGCCGGCTGGTCGGCCGAGCGCGTCTCGAGCTTGAGTTTCTCGCCGTCCTCGGTCAATGAAACCTCGACGTGTCCGCCATTCACCAGCTTGCCGAATAACAGCTCTTCTGCCAGCGGCCGCTTGATGAACTCTTGAATGATGCGCGCCATGGGCCGCGCGCCCATCTTCGGGTCGTAGCCGCGTTTGGCAATCCAGCGCCTTGCCCGTTCGTCCACGGAAATCGACACGCGCTTCTGTTCCAGCTGCGCCTCCGCCTCGACCAGAAGTTTGTCCACCACCCGCTCGATGGTGTCCTGGTCCAGGCTGCCGAATTGAATGACGGCGTCCAATCGATTGCGAAATTCGGGTGAAAACAGCCGCCGAATCGCTTCCATGGCATCCGATCCGGTGTCCGACTGGGTAAATCCGATGCTCGGCCGGCTCATTTCAAAGGCTCCCGCGTTGGTGGTCATCACGATGATGACATGGCGGAAATCGGCCTTGCGGCCATTGTTGTCGGTGAGCGTGCCGTGATCCATGACCTGCAGCAAGAGGTTGAAAACGTCCGGATGCGCCTTCTCGATTTCGTCGAGCAGCAGCACACAATGCGGATGCTTGGCGATCGCCTCGGTCAACAAGCCGCCCTGATCGAACCCTACATAGCCCGGCGGAGCGCCGATCAATCGCGACACCGTGTGACGCTCCATGTACTCCGACATATCGAAGCGCACGAACTCCACACCCATGGCAATCGCCAGCTGGCGGGTCACCTCGGTCTTGCCGACGCCGGTCGGACCGGAGAACAGGAAGGAACCGACGGGCTTGCGCACATCGCCCAACCCCGAGCGCGACATCTTGATCGCAGCCGACAGCGCCTCGATCGCCTTGTCCTGGCCGAAAATCGTCAATTTCAGATTGCGCTCCAAGTTTCGCAGCACGTCGCGGTCCGACATCGAAACATTTTTGGGTGGTATGCGCGCAATGCGCGCAACCACATTTTCAATCTGCGTCACGGTAACCGAGGCCGCGCGCTTCTCAACCGGCTGCAAACGCAGGTTGGCGCCGGCTTCGTCCACCACGTCGATCGCCTTGTCCGGCATGTGCCGATCGTTGATATGCCGCGCCGCCA
>DATMKO010000127.1:0-2485 GCA_035571175.1 Steroidobacteraceae bacterium
CTTGCCCAAGCCTGAGATATTGGGCAGCCGGTTGCCGTCGATGAGCAAATGATCCGGTATCAAGGTCATCGCCAGCAGCGCGCGGCGCATCGCGAGAAATGTAGCCTGAAGAATATTCAATGCGTCGATTTCCATGTGATCCGCCCAGCCGATGCCAAAACATACCGCATCGCGCCGAATGATGAGGCTCAAGCGGCTGCGCTCATCAGGCGTCAACGTCTTGGAATCGGCGACACCCTCGATGGGCCTTCGCGGGCTCAAGATGACGGCGGCTGCCACCACCGGCCCTGCCAGAGGGCCGCGGCCCGCCTCGTCAATGCCGGCAACTCGCCTCATCTATGTTGGCTCCTTAACGGCCTGGCGGGAACTGACCAGGGCGAGGATCGCCTGCGCGGCGCGCGCACCGGCGTCGCGCTTAAGCTCGGCGTGGATACGCGAGAACTCGCGCTCCAGGGCGCTGCGCCGCTCAGTATCGTCAAGCCACATCAAAAGCTCTGCTCCGATCGACGCGGGGACAATTTGCTCCTGAAAATACTCGCCGACGACGCGCCGATCCGCAAGTAGATTTGGTTGCGCAAAAAACTTGGCTTTGACCAGATTCAGCCGCGTCAACACCAGAGCGGTGAGCTTTCCCAGCCGGTAAACGACCACCATGGGGCGCTTGCAGAGAGCGGCCTCCAGGCTGGCGGTGCCCGATGCCACCAGCACCACATCGGCGGCGATCAGTGCCGTGGTTGCCTGGCCATCGATCAGCTGCACGTTTAAGCCGGGCGCGCGCCTGGCAAGCAGCTGCGAAAAAATCTTCCGCGTTGCAGCGCTCGCCATCGGCGCGATAAATTTAAGATCGGGCCGCTGCGCGGCCAGCCAGGTGGCTACGCGTGCGAAGTCCGCCGCCAGACGCGCCACCTCGCCGCGCCGGCTGCCCGGCAACAGCGCAACGACGCTGGATTCTGGATCAAGGCCGAGATGCCGCCGAGCGGCGGGGCGATCCACCGTTTCGGGTATGGCATCCGCGAGCGGATGGCCGACGAACTCGGCGGGAATGCCGTGCTCATCGTAAAAGCGCTTCTCGAACGGCAGCAGGCACAGCACCAGATCCACCGCGCGTCGCATGCTGCGCGCGCGTCCCTGCCGCCATGCCCAAACTTGCGGGCTGACGTACTGCACCGTGGGAATTCCGGCGGCATGCAAACTGCGCGCCAATCTTAAGTTGGTATCCGGCGCATCGATTCCGACGAAGACATCCGGACGCGCGGTCAAGAACATTCGCCGGATGCGCGCCAGCAGCCTCACCAGGCGCGGCAAATCGCGCAGCACCTCGAACAGCCCCATCACGGCCAGCGATTCGGCCGGCTCCCAGCTCTCGCACCCCGCCGCCTGCATTTTTGGTCCCGCCACGCCGAAAAACCGCGCACCCGGAGCCAACTGGCGCAGCGCATTGATGAGATCGGCGCCCAGGGTATCGCCCGACGCTTCCCCCGCCACCAGACCCACGCGCAGAGGTGCAAAGATGCGGCTAGCGGCGCCCGTCATTACCGTACGATGCTGCGTTCGCTGCGTTTGATGAATTCGACGAAGGGCCGGATTTCGGCTTGGGCCACGGCCGCTTTCTCCAGCTCCTCGATGGCTGCCTTGAGCTTCAATCCCGAGCGATACAGCAGCCGGTAGGCGCGGCGAATGTTCAGGATCTCTGCGGGGGTGAAACCGCGACGCTGCAAGCCGATCGAGTTGACGCTGTGCGGCACGGCGGGTCGTCCAACGGCCATGACATAGGGTGGAACATCGCGAGTCACGGCGGCGTTGTGCGCGATGAAACAGTACGCGCCCACCTTGGTGTGCTGATGCACCGCCGACAATCCGCCCATGGTCACCCAATCGCCGAGCTCCACATGACCGCCGAGCGTGGCGCAGTTTGCCATCACGATCTGATCGCCCAGAAGGCAGTCGTGAGCGACATGCGAATACGCCATCAACAAATTGTCGTTGCCGATGCGCGTCACGCCCTTGTCGTGGGTAGTGCCGCGATTCACCGTTACCGATTCGCGGAATACATTGCGGTCGCCGATTTGCAAAAGCGTGGGTTCGCCGCCGTATTTCTTGTCCTGAGGCGCATCGCCGAGGGACGCGAACTGGAAGATCTTGTTGTTGACGCCGATGCGCGTCGGGCCGTTGATCACGACATGCGGACCGATCCAGGTGCCGGCGCCGATGCTGACATCCGCACCGATGACGCTAAACGGCCCGATATCGACGTCCGCCGCGATTTGCGCTTGCGGCGATATCACCGCCCGCGGATCGATCATGGTCCCTTGGCCTCGGGCGCCACCATCATTTCAGCCGACGCCACTTCCTTGCCATCGACCTCCGCCACGCCGTGAAACTTCCAGATACCCTTGAATGCGCGTTTCAGCGTTACCTTCAGGATCACCTGGTCGCCCGGTTCGACGGGTTTGCGAAACCGCGCGTTGTCGATCGCCACGAAATA
>DATMKO010000128.1:0-3821 GCA_035571175.1 Steroidobacteraceae bacterium
ACGGCGAGACTGCGCGAGCTGCAGGCCGGCGATGGCCTGCAGCGAATTGTTGGCAGCCTGCTTGAAGAGCGGCACGCGCTTCAGGCACGCTTCGCAAAGAAGGTGCCGCTGCTGGTCAAGGTGGCGCCGGACTTGAGTGAGGAACAAATTTCCATGCTCGCGCAGAATCTGCAAAACCTGGGCGTCGACGGGGTGATAGCCACGAATACTTCCACTGATTTGACTGTCTTGGGCTCCGCCGCGGTTGCCCATCAAGGAGGCTTGAGCGGCGCGCCGCTGCATCCAAAATCTTTGCGGGTAATCTCCCAGCTGCGCGCTGAACTGGGCCCGAGCTTTCCGATTATCGGTGTCGGCGGCATCGTGAATGCGGACAGCGCCCTTGGCATGTTGCGCGCGGGCGCAAATCTGCTGCAGGTCTACACGGGCTTTGCGTACCGGGGAGCCGCGCTGCTCGAGGAAATTCTGCGAGCGTTGCCGGCATGATCGACGATCAGTCAGTCGCAGCGTTTCAGCGCGACGGCGCGGTCTGCATCCGCCAGCTGTTTCGCCCTGAGGAGATGCAAACCTTGCGGCGCGGCATCGATGCCAACCTCGCCGCCTTGAGCCTCCGCGCCAAAGTGGCGAGCGCAGCCGACGATCCGGGGTACTTCGTCGAGGACTTCTGCAACTGGCAGGAGAATGAGCATTACCGGCGTTTCATATTCGACTCGCCCCTGGCCGAGACCGCCGGCCGGCTGATGCAAAGCTCAACGGCACGGCTTTATCACGACCACATGCTCACCAAGGAGCCGGGCACGCGGCAGCCGACGCCCTGGCACCAGGATCAACCCTACTACAACATCGAGGGACGCCAGAATGTGAGTTTCTGGATTCCGGTCGATGCGGTAAACCGCGAATCCACGCTGGAATTCATCGCCGGCTCGCACTTGGGCCCGTGGCTGATGCCGCGCTCCTTCATGGATGCGCAGGCCCGGTGGTTTCCGGAAGGCACGCTGGCCGATCTGCCCGACATCGAGGGCAACCGCGACGCCTACCCGATTCTCGGCTGGGAATTGCAGCCGGGTGATGCCGTCGGCTTTCACATGCTGATGCTGCATGCCGCGCGCGGCGTCGGCGAACGCCGCCGCCGCGTGTTTTCCGTGCGATTCTTGGGCGACGACATCAGGCATGCGCCGCGCCGCTGGAAGACATCGCCGGAATTCCCCGGCCTGACGGATGAATTGGCCGCCGGCGCGCCGATGAGCCATCGTCTATTTCCGCTGCTCTGGCAGGCGCAATGATGCAGAAAGCCGCGTGGACGATCTTTGTTTTGCTGCTGATCTTCGCGTTCCTGTTGGTGACGCGTACCAGCCCGGCGCTGCCGCCGCTGGTGGGTTCGCATTTCGATGCCGCAGGCTATCCCAACGCGTTCATGACTCGCGGTGGCTACACCCGGTTCGTGCTGTGTCTTGGCTTGGCGGCGCCGGTGGCGTTGGTGGCATTGCTGACCGTGGTCTATTCGCGTGCCAACGACCTCAAACTTCCCAACCGCGACTATTGGCTGGCGCCGGAGCGCATCGCCCGGACCCGCGCGCGGCTGGTCGTGCATGGCGTGTGGTTTGGGTCACTGCTCGTGACCATGGTGTGCTTCGTGCATTGGCTGGTGCTCGGCGCGTACCGTCGGGTGCCGCCGCAACTGTCCAACACAGCCATCGAAGCGGGCATGCTCGCGTTTGGTCTCATCAGCGGCGCATGGATCATCGCGCTGCTGATTGCCTTTCGCCGGCCCCGCGGCGAATAGCTTTCAGGGCGCATCAATGGCATAGCCGCGCGCGCGCAATTCATCGAGAAAGCCGCCGGGCTCGATCAGCATATCCATATTCACGACCGCCAAGGTGATGCCGCCGCTGCGCAGGTGGCGTTCCATGTTCTCGAGCCACGTGTGTTTGAGAAGCGCCAGGAGATCACCGGAACCCGCATCGACAGTGATTGCCGCACGGCATGCGCCTACTTCGTCGGACTCCGGCAGGCCCTGAATGCGCTCGACGTTGCCGGTCGCCCACGCCTGCGCCCGGTCGATGAGGCGCGGCAGTCCGGTTTCAATGGTCGCCAGGCTGGCAGCCACGCACTTATTCTCAGTTGCCTGCGGCAACGTCTTCAGCGCGTCCAATACATCACGCAATCCCGCGAACTTGAACTCCTCGATGCGCACGTGATGTTTGCGCGCAAGAGTCCGCACCTCCTCGGCAAGATCCAGCCGGGTGGACAAACCCACGTGGCGCAGCGCGTCTTCCTCGAGAAATGCGGCCGCGATGATGGGCCTGAATTTCTCCCACTTGGCCGCATCCTTGGTGTACTTGGAGCGTTGCGCGGCGAAGCGCGCGTACAAATCCGCCGGCAGCACGTCCTTGAGCTTCTTGCCGTGGCCCAGCATCAGCAAATCCCGCTGGGTGACAAACAGCCACAGAGCGCGGGCCACGCCGATCTCGAACGGCTTGGCGACCAGCAGTTGATCCGTGTGATCGAGCAGTGTCTCGAGCTGCTTTGAGCGCCAAGTCATATCCTTGGGCAGCGGTGACACGGTGCCGAATATCCATAGCTGCGCCGCGCCGCGGTACACATGCCAAAGCCCAGGACCGGCGCGTTCGCCGGTGACGACGAGTTCCTCCACCGGAGCCGGCGGGTCATCGATCCGGCCGGCTTTGACCGGCAAAGCGACTGCGAGCAGCCAGGCGCCGGCCAGCAGACAAGAAGACCCAATTCTCTTCATGCCGAAGGCAGCGGAATGAACTCGATGTCCCCGGGTACCGGGGGAAACTGACGACCAATCCAGCGATCTTTGGCGAGTTCGATCCGTTCTCGGGTGGACGCCACGAAATTCCACCAAATATAGCGCGGCGTCGGAAAGCGTTCGCCCCCCAACAGCATCGCGCGAGTTTCGCCGGCCGCCCGCAACGGCGCCACGGTTCCCGGCTGCAGCACCGCGAGCTGGCCTTCGCTAACCTTGACCGCGCCAACAGTGAGTTCGCCCCGCACTACATACACGGCCCGCTCGGGATGGTCGGGCGGCACCTCGAGCGTGGCGCCCGGCGCAAACTGCGCATGCACGTACAGCGTCGGCCACAGCGTGGCAACCGGCGAACGCAGCCCGAATGCGTGTCCGGCAATGATCGACAGGCCGATGCCGTCGAACGCGCGCTGCGGCAAAGCGCTCGCCGGGTAATGCGCGAAACTCGGTTCGACCTCTTCCTGCCCATCCGGCAGCGCCACCCAGCTTTGGATGCCGTGTATCATCTCGCCCCGCGCGCGCGCCGGCTTCGGTGTTCGCTCCGAATGCGCAATACCGCGGCCGGCCGTCATCCAATTCACATCCCCGGGACGAATCTCGCGCACCGTTCCCAGACTATCGCGATGTTCGAGCGAACCCGCGAACAGATACGTCACCGTGGCGAGCGCGATATGCGGATGCGGCCGCACGTCGACGCCATGACCCGGTTCGAACTGGATTGGGCCCATGTGATCGAAGAAGATGAAGGGACCCACCATCTGGCGCCCCTCGAAAGGCAGCACCCGGCGCACCACGAAACCGCCCAAGTCGCGCTGCCGGGCATCGATCAATTGTAGAACTGCCATTTGGCGCCTGTGGGAATCTCAAGCCTGCCGCTATGGTCTCGCAGTCACTGCGGAAATAACAGCTGCACCAGCAATTCCAGGGTCCAATTGCCGGCGCCGGGCGGCGCGACCACGTTGTAGTAGGCGGTCGCCTGCAGGTTCACCGACTGCTTGCCAACCTTGACGAGCTGGCCAAGCCCGAGCGAAATCGGCACCGTCCAACGGTTGCT
>DATMKO010000129.1:0-3663 GCA_035571175.1 Steroidobacteraceae bacterium
GAAGAAAATCAGCGGCAGGCCGCTCAGGATCTCGATAATTCTCATCATAAAATGATCGATACGGCCGCCGCTGTAGCCGGCGAATGCGCCAAAACTCAAACCGACAACCAGGCTGACGACGCTGGCCAGCAAGCCGACGCCAAGCGAGACTCGCGTGCCGGCGAGGGTGCGGACGAACAAATCGCGGCCCAGGCGATCGGTGCCAAACCAATGCGCGCTTTGCAGTCCGGGGCGCGCTGCGACATGCAGCCAATCGAGCGCCTCGATATTGTTCGGATTGAGCCACGGACCGAGCAGCGCCAGCGCCACGATCGCAAGCATTGTGTACAGCGCGACAATGGCCGCGGGATTCGAGCGCAGGCGCCGCGCGGCATCGCTGCCAACGCCGTTCACCTATGGCCTCACGCGAGGATCGAGCCACGCGTACAACAGATCCACCAGAAGTCCCATGCCGATCAGCAGCGTCGAATATATGATCACCATGCCCAACACCAGGGTGTAGTCGCGATTCAATGCGCCCTGCACCAGGTAGCGGCCGATCCCCGGCAGCCCGGCGATCGATTCCACGACCAACGAACCGGTCATGATCGAGGCAACGGCCGGGACCAGGAAGCTCACCACCGGCACCAGAGCGGGACGCAGCGCATGCCGCAAGATCACCGTGCGCAGCGGCAATCCCTTGGCAAAAGCGGTGCGAATGAAGTGGCTGCGCAGTACTTCGAGCATGCTGCCGCGCGTGAGCCGGGCAATGTAGGCCAAAGGCGGCAGTGCCAGAGCCACCGTGGGCAGCGCGAGATGGCGAATTGAGCCGGGCTCCCATCCTGCGATCGGCAACCAGTGCAAGTAGACGCCGAACAGCAAGCCGAGAAACGGCAGCACCACAAAGGTGGGAATCGCCAACCCCAAAACCGCCAGCGACATCGTCGCGTAGTCGGCGGCGGAATTGTGATGAAGCGCGGCGAAGATTCCCACGGGAATGCCGACGAGCAACGCCACACTCAAGGCTATGAGGCCGAGTTCAAGGGTGACTGGGAAACCCTGCCGGATCAGCTCGGTGACGGTGAAGTCTTTGTATTTGAACGAGGGTCCGAAATCACCGTGCACCAGAGCACCAAGGTAGCGTCCGAATTGCGCCCAGATCGGCCGGTCCAATCCGTAGGCGCTCTGCAGATTTGCCATGATTTCGGGGGGCAGCGTTTGTTCTTGATCGAAAGGGCCGCCGGGGGCTGCGCGCATCAAAAAAAAAGTTACCGTGACGATGATGAACAGCGTCGGAATTGCTCCGGCCAGCCGCGACAAGAAGTAGCGAATCATCGCGGCGAGTCTATCGATTGACCGCGAGGTGGACAAGGCAAGTGTGGCTCCTTAGACTAACAGTCCAATTCACGCATTGAGGTTTCATGGAATCAACACGCCCGATCCGCGCGCTGATGCGCGGTCTTGACGCGCTCACTTTTCTCAATTTGCGCGCCGGTGCGACGGTTTCAGAAGTGGCCCATGAAATTCGGCTGCCCCGCACCACCGTCTACCGGATTTTGGAAACCTTGTGCAGCAGCGGATTCGTATACCGGGACAGCACGGACGAGCGTTATCGCCTGACGGTATTGGTGAAAGGCCTGAGTGGGGGATTCGATGACGAGGCGTGGGTTACGGAGATTGCAAAGCCGATCATCAACAATTTATCCGCCGAAATCGCCTGGCCCGTGAGCATCGCCACTTTGATCGGCACCAAGATGACGCTGCGCGAAACGACCGACCACAACACGCCGCTCGCCATCGAACGCTATTCGGCCGGTGTGCAACTACCCTTGCTGACGACGGCGATGGGCCGCGTCTATCTCGCAAACTGTGCGCCCGCGCAGCGCGATGCGCTGATCGACGTCCTGGCCGGCTCCGGAAAGGAAGAAGACAAGGCCGCGCGAAATCGCGTCGATCTGCTGCGGGTGCTCGCGGAAATCAAGGCGCAAGGTTATGCAACTACGACGCGTACCCGCCGCCTGGCAGATGAAATCGCCGTCAGCGTCCCGGTGCCAATGAATAACGGCACGTTGGCCGGAATTACGGTGCGCTTCGTTGCCTCCGCAATGCCCCTGAAGGCCGGACTCGAACGGTTTTTGCCAAAGTTGCGCATCAGCGCGGCTAAAATCAGCGCAACATTCTCGGCACAACAGGCGCAGGGCGCCGCAGGGCGCAGCCGCATCACGGCTTAAGGGGAGACTGCATGCAGAAGATCATGGTCTGTATCAAGCGCGTCGTGGATTACAACGTGCGTATACGGGTAAAGCCCGACGGCAGCGGCGTGATGCTCGACGGGGTGAAGATGAGCGTCAACCCTTTTGATGAAATCGCGCTCGAAGAGGCGCTGCGCATCAAGGAGCGCGGCGGCAGCATCGAAGTCGTTGCAGTGAGCATCGGCGTGGCCGACACTCAGCAGCAGTTGCGCACAGCGCTGGCCATGGGCGCCGATCGCGCAATTCTGGTGCAAACGGATAATCCGGTGGAGCCATTGACCGCCGCCCGCACGTTTCTCGCCTTGGCGAAGAAAGAAAGCCCTGATCTGATTTTGCTGGGCAAACAGGCGATCGACGACGACGCCAATCAAACCGGTCAAATGCTGGCGGCGATCTGGGAGCGGCCGCAGGCAACCTATGCGTCCAAGATCGAGATAACGGCCGGCAAAGCCAGCGTCACGCGCGAGGTCGACGCCGGCCTCGAGACCATCGAAGTCGATCTGCCCGCGGTCATAACCGTGGATTTGCGCTTGAACGAGCCACGGTACGTGAAATTGCCGGACATCATGAAAGCCAAGAAGAAGCCGTTGGATGTGACGTCGCTGGATGCCCTCGGGGTGAGCTCCGCGACTCTCCTCAAAACCGTGAAGACCGAGCCCCCGGCGCAGCGCCAGAAAGGCGTCATGGTCAAGGATGTGGCTGAGCTCGCAAACCTCCTCAAGAATAAAGGCTTGATCTAATGCACAAGGTACTGATTGTCGGCGAGCACGACGGAAAAACGCTCAATCCCTCCACCGCCAAGTGCGTCACCTGCGCCAAGGGTATTCCTGACGCGGATATCTCAATCGTGCTGCTGGGTGATGACACCTCGAAAGTCGCGGCGCAGGCTGCCGCGCTCGCCGGCGTGAAGCTCGTGGTGCGAGTGGACCGACCCGAAAACGCGCATCCCCTGGCCGCCGTGTTCGCGCCGCAGCTGGCGGCGCTTGCTGCCGAATACACCCATATACTCGGTCCGTCGACCAGCTTCGGCAAAGATCTGCTGCCGCGGGTGGCTGCATTGCTCGGCGTAGCGCAGGTCAGCGACTTGATGGCGGTCGAAGCGGCGTATCGGTTCCGGCGCCCCATATACGCGGGCAACGCCATCGTCACCGTCGAAGCGGATGCCTCGCACAAGCTCATAGCGACAGTGCGGGTCGCCTCCTTCCAGGCGACGGCAAGCGGCGGATCGGGCAGCATTGAGTCCAAGGCTCTCGGCGTGACGCTGCCCACGCACACCCGCTACCTGGGAGCGAAATCCGGCTCCACTGATCGGCCGGATCTGCAAACCGCGGCGCGTGTGGTGTCCGGCGGCCGCGCGCTGGGAAGCGCCGAGAATTTCAAACTGCTGTTCAGCCTGGCGGACAAAATTGGCGCCGCCGTGGGCGCTTCGCGT
>DATMKO010000130.1:0-2571 GCA_035571175.1 Steroidobacteraceae bacterium
CCAATCACCGGTGACAGGTCATGATTCGCTTGCTCGTCGCGCGCCATGGTGGCGATTGCCCGTGCCATCGAGTCGTAGTAGGGCGAGGCGGGAGTGCTGTCCGTGGTGAAGCTCCGGTTCGCGGTGAAGGAGGTCGCGAAGTCCCCCGGTTCGATCATCGATACCGCGATGCCAAAAGGCCGGACTTCCATGCGCAGCGCCTCGGTGTAGGCCTCGATCGCGAACTTGGTTGCACTATAGAATCCTTGAAAGGGCAGCGCGATTCGCCCGGCGAGCGAACTCATGTTGATGATGACGCCGGCGCGCTGCGCGCGTAAGTGTGGCAGCACCGCTCGACAGACCCGGTGGGTACCGAAGAAATTGGTCTCGAACTGCGCCTGCGCTTCCGCCGCCGTCGTATCTTCGATCGCGCCGGCAATGCCGAAGCCGGCGTTGTTGATCACGGCGTCGATTCGCCCGGCGGTCCGCAGAACCTCGGAAACGCAGGCGGCCACCGAGACATCCTGCGTGACATCCAAGGTGAGGAGTGTGAATCCGTTCGATGCGCCGGATCGGGCAGCTCGCGCGGTCCCGAACACGCGGTAGTTCTTCGCGGCGAGCGCCTTGGCGATGGCGCAGCCAAAACCAGAGCTCGCGCCGGTAACCAGGACCACCTTTGGTGTCGTGCCCACGCTATTCCTTTGCGGCATACAGAGGCGCAATCACTCGATCAGCAACAGTCCGCGCTTTTTCTGCGATCCTGTGTCGACCGTGTTCATCGCATCGTAGAGCCGAGCCGATTTCACCAGCCACGGACCGTATTTCCTGTTGACATCGAGTACCAGCACCAAGTCTTGGTCGGCAAGATATCCGGCGATGGGCGAATGGTGACCGCCGCCCGCGCCAAACAGCGGCCCACGCGAAAAATTGATCACGTAGCGCCGCGCCGGATCATTGGCGTGGCGCATCTGCTCGCGAAAGCTCACGAGATCCAGATCGCGCAACACGCTCACTTTTTTATTGAGTTTCTGCCTGGCGACGGCGGCGAGCTGATCCAGCGTAATGCCTTGCGGCAAAAACCCCAGTACGGTGGTCAAGCCCGTGCCCTGCAAGACCTGCTCTTGGTCGCCGGGTAGTTCAAACGAGTGCAAGACATTGACGAGGCTCGTCGGACCGCAGACGCTGGGATTACGCTGATAGTCGATGTCGCGTTGGTACAGCGACGCTACAGGCAGCCCCCATGCACGCTGCAGCAGCGCAGGATCTTGGTATTCCTGCGTGTCTTTGATGGAATCGACGTGGGGGTAGTCGGCGCGAGCGCCCGACAGCAGCGGGCCGACAAACGCCATCGGCCCGCCCAACAACAGTGCAAGTAGACCAATCGATACGACCTTTCTGCGCGATGGCTTCACTGGCCGAGTATAAGCAGAACTGCCGCTTGTTGCGCAAAGCTTGCGCCTCTAAGGACCGCCCGGCGCGAACGCGCGCACCTCGCACGTTCCCTCCCAGCCTGGCAAGTGATCCTTGTGAAGCTGCATGAACTCGACCGCCGACTCGACGGCTTCCTCCTTGTTCTTCAACTCAAAGACCGCATAACCGCCAATGACTTCCTTCGCTTCCGCGAATGGCCCATCGAGCACGGTGAGCTTGCCGTTCGCGATGCGCACCTGCGCACCCATCGCAATCGGCATCAGCCCGCCGTTGTCCAGCATGCGGCCCGCTTTGATCTCGCGGTTGGCCAGCTTGTGCATCTCCTCCAACAGCTTGGGTGTCGGGGCCGCCGTTTGAGCGGATTTGACGATGAACATGAATTTCATTTGCTCAATTCTCCTTAAAGCGAGTGCGCGGGCGATTGCCGGTGCTGAATTGATCGCTAAC
This sequence comes from Steroidobacteraceae bacterium, assembly GCA_035571175.1. Classification (GTDB taxonomy): domain Bacteria; phylum Pseudomonadota; class Gammaproteobacteria; order Steroidobacterales; family Steroidobacteraceae; genus Bog-1198. The sequence continues at coordinate 1,858 of DATMKO010000130.1, forward strand.
TAACTCGACGAATCAGATCCCGGCAAATCGACACGAGGCGACTAAATTCGAGCGCGCCTGCCTCGCCCCGGCGCTTTGGGGCGCTTCTTAGCCTTGGTCGAGCGCTTTTTTGCCGGGGCGCGGCGCACAGACTTGACCGGCGTGACCTTCGGTCTCGCGTGGCGCGGTTGGTATACGCCGAGTTTCCCGCCGCCGGGCAGCGTCAGTTCCGTCAATAGTCCCCAGCGCTCCTCGCGCACCGGTGTGCAAGCGAGCGTACGGCGCTCCATTGCCTGGATAAAGGCTTGTACATCTTCACACATGAGATAGAACTCGTGATTCTGTCCATCGTCGCCGGGATGGAAGGCGATTTCCGACGGCGGTAGCCCAAAGATCAACCACCCGCCGCCCGCATCGACGTGAGAAAACTTGAGCACATCGCGGAACACCGCGCGATCGGCTGCCGCGTCGCGGCTGTAGACGATGACATGCGAGCCTACGATCATGATGCGCCCTCCGATTTTCGAGATTGTCATTCGAATTCTAGCCATTGGAGCGGCGGTGCGCGACAGACCGGACCGTTTCTCCAAAGATCCCTATTCATCCCCCATTTCGGTGGATAACCCGGTGCACATCGCAGCGCACTACGTCATAAGCAACCATCTATTCAATATCTTGCACCCACTGCTGCTTTTTTGACCACCCGCCAACGCGCGCACATACTGCGAAACTCAA
>DATMKO010000131.1:0-5082 GCA_035571175.1 Steroidobacteraceae bacterium
AGCGGTCGGACCTCGCGGCGTAGGCGTTGGCGTATCGTCCCAATCGCGCGGCGGGCGCGGCGTGCGGCCTTCCATGATGTCCTTGATCATTTCCTCATCGATGGTCTCGTACTTGATCAGGGCTTCCGACATGGATTGCAGCTTGTCCATATTGGTCTGCAGAATCTTATAGGCGCGCTGATAGTTGCTGTCGATCACGCGGCGGACTTCCTCGTCGATCACGTGCGCGGTCACGTCGGATACCTGCTTGTGCTGCGTGACGCTGCGGCCGAGGAACACCTCGCCCGACTCCTCGCTGTAGGTCTGCGGACCCAAGCGATCCGACAGGCCCCAACGCGTGACCATGTTGCGCGCGAGTTCGGTAGCGCGTTCGATGTCGTTGGATGCTCCGGTGGTGACGGCGTCGGGACCGAACACCAATTCTTCAGCGATGCGTCCGCCGAACAAGGTGGCGATGCGGCTCTCCAGCTGCCGCTTGCTGGTGCTGTAGCGGTCGGCTTCCGGCAGGAACATGGTGACCCCCAGCGCGCGGCCGCGCGGGATGATGGTCACCTTGTAGACAGGATCGTGCTCCGGGACGCTCAAGCCCACGATGGCGTGTCCCGACTCATGGTAGGCGGTATTGCGCTTCTCTTCCTCGGTCATGACCATGGAACGGCGCTCGGCGCCCATCATGATCTTGTCCTTGGCGCGCTCGAATTCTTCCATCGTGACCGAGCGTTTGTTGCCGCGTGCCGCGAACAATGCCGCTTCGTTCACCAGATTGGCGAGATCCGCGCCGGAGAATCCCGGGGTGCCGCGCGCAATCACGGAAGGCTTGACGTTGTCGCCGAGCGGCACCTTGCGCATATGCACCTTCAGGATCTGTTCGCGACCGCGAACATCCGGCAGCGGCACGACGACCTGCCGATCGAAGCGGCCCGGACGCAGCAGCGCCGGATCCAGCACATCCGGCCGGTTGGTGGCCGCAATGACGATGATGCCTTCATTGCCCTCGAAGCCGTCCATCTCGACCAGCAACTGGTTCAAGGTCTGTTCGCGCTCATCGTGCCCGCCGCCCAAGCCGGCGCCACGATGGCGGCCCACGGCATCGATTTCATCGATGAAGATGATGCAGGGGGCGTGTTTCTTGGCCTGCTCGAACATATCGCGAACGCGGGACGCGCCCACGCCGACGAACATTTCGACGAAATCCGAGCCGGAAATGGTGAAAAACGGCACCTTGGCTTCGCCGGCGATGGCCCTGGCGAGCAGGGTCTTGCCGGTGCCGGGCGAGCCCACCATGAGCACACCTTTCGGGATCTTGCCGCCAAGTTTCTGGAACTTGCCGGGATCTTTCAAGAAGTCGACGATTTCCACGACTTCTTGTTTGGCCTCTTCCACCCCGGCCACATCGGCGAAAGTAATACTGACCTGATCCTCGCCCAGGAGCCGCGCGCGGCTCTTGCCGAAGGACATGGCCCCCCTGCCGCCCGACGCGCCCTGCATTTGACGCATGAAATAGGCCCAGAAGCCAATGAGAATCAATATCGGGAAGGCGGAGATCAGCAACTGCAGAAACACCGACTGCTGCTTCGGCGGCTCACCGCGGAATTTGACTCCCTGGGACTGCAGCGTACCTATCAACGCGCTGTTGCTGGTCTCGGGGTTGTAGGTCACGAATTGATCGCCGGAGCGACGCTTGCCTTCGATGATTTCACCCTTGAGCGTCACCGAATCGACATTGTTGCTCTTTACTTCAGAGAGAAACTGCGAGTAGTCAATGGTGGCCGGCTGGCCGGTACGCATGCCGAATTGGCTGAAAATCGCGAGCAAAATGACTGCCAGCGCCACCCACAATAGAATTTGCTTTGTCAGATCGTTCAAGTTTCACCTGCAGCCCTGTCACATTACGACATTGAATCCAGTCGGGCGTTCCCTTTAAGGAGGGGCACCCCGAAGTTACACCATCCCAAACTGCCGCGCCAACAGATAGATCTCAGGACTGCGGGTTCGTGATGCTTTCGGCTTTTTGGTCAGCACGCGACCATAACGACGGCGCGCATCCTTGATGATCTGCTCGAATCCAGCGCCTTGAAACAACTTCACCAGCAAATCGCCTCCCGGCGCCAAAACCTGGTCCGCGAACTCCAGGGCCAGCTCCGCCAGATGCATGCTTCGCGGCTGGTCCACCGCGTCTATGCCTGACATGTTGGGGGCCATATCCGACAATACAAGGTCGACCTTATCGGCGCCCACGCATTGCAGAACCTGCGTAACAACAGCCTCTTCGCGAAAGTCCCCCTGCACGAATTCGACCCCCGGGATGGCGTCCATCGGCAATATGTCCGTAGCCACGATGCGGCTTTTGCCGCCGACGATGCGCGCGGCGTACTGACTCCATCCGCCCGGCGCGGCCCCCAAGTCGACCAACCGGGTTCCGGGGCGCAACAGACGTTCGCTCTCCTGGATCTGCGCCAGCTTGAACACGGCGCGCGAGCGCCATCCTTCCGCAGCCGCGCGCTTCACAAACTCGTCGTTGGCATGTTCGGCGAGCCAGCGGGCACTGCTTTTTGAACGCTTGGGCATCTTAGGTTGCGACTATAATCGCGCGGTGGCATTGTCCGAAAAACAGAAGAAGCATTTGCGCCGGCTGGCGCATCCCATGAGCCCCATCGTCATGCTGGGCAACGCCGGGCTCACCGAGGGCGTCATCAACGAACTGGAGCGCGCACTGAACGATCATGAGCTGGTCAAAGTGGCGGCGCGAGTCGGCGACCGCGTGGCGCGCGATACGGCATTGGGCGATTTGGCGGTACGAACATCGAGCGAGATCGTGCAGCGCATCGGCCACATCGGCGTCTTCTACCGCCGCCGTGCCGCGCTACCGAAAATCCTCATTCCAGACTAACACCACGACTGCGACGCAGGCCGCCAGGTACACCAGTGCGGCAATCCCGTGCCAGGCGCCGAAGCTCAAGTGCAGCGCCGCGCCATGCGCGTGCGCGGCGTTCATGGCCGGCTTCAACATCCACTCGTTCACGCATAGCAACGCGACCGCGAAATAACCCCAGAGGAAACGACTTCTGCCGGGCAGGGCCACTGCCAGGACCGCGGTGGCGATTCCGGCATAGGTTTCGATGCTGAAAAGCCGCGCCGCCAAGATCCCCGCCAGATGCCGATCGTTTTGCGCATAGAAAAGCGTGGGCGCGACCCAAATGGCGACCGACCAGAGGCTGCCCGCCCACAATACGAACAGCAGTTTCAGCAGTTTGAACACTTTGCGCACTACGCTACTCGCGCGGCGGGCTACACGTAGCGCACGGAGACTATTTCATAAGTGCGCATGCCGCCCGGCGTGGTCACATCGACAACGTCGCCCTCGGATTTGCCGATGAGCGCGCGTGCGATCGGCGAGGACACCGACAGCAGGCCTGACTTGATATCCGCCTCGTCGTCGCCGACCAGCTGATACATGACTTTGTTGCCGCCGTCCTGATCCTCCAGTTCGAGCGTCGATCCAAAAACCACCCGGCCGTTGGCGCTCAACTTGGTCACATCGATCACTTCGGCATTGCCCAGGCGCTGCTCGATCTGATTGATGCGGCCTTCGATGAAGCTTTGCTGCTCGCGCGCCGCGTGATATTCCGCGTTCTCGCTCAAATCGCCATGCGCCCGCGCCTCGGCAATCGCCTTGATGATGTTCGGCCGGGCTTCGCTCTTCAGCGTCTTCAATTCGACGCGCAGCCGCTCGGCGCCGCGCAACGTCATGGGAGTTCGCGTCACGCCGGCAATTCCTTGTGCAAGTCCTGCAGTCGATTCACTTCGATATCACCCAGGTGATCAAGCGCGTCGCAAGTCGCGCGCGCACCGGCGACCGTAGTGTAATAGGTTACTCGTCTCGCCACCGCCTCGCGGCGAATCGAGCGCGATTCGCGCACCGCTTGCTTGCCCTCGGTGGTATTGACGATCAATGCCACTTCGTCGTTTTTTATCATATCGACGACGTGTGGACGACCTTCGCGGACTTTGTTGACCCGACGGCATGTGACGCCGGCCTCCTCCAGCACGATCGCCGTGCCGCCGGTGGCGGCAATTTCAAAGCCGCGGGAGATCAGCATTTGCGCCAGCAGTGCGGCGGCGGGCTTGTCACGATCACGCACGCTGATGAAGCATAGGCCGCGCGTCGGCAAGATCACGCCGGAGGCCGCCTGCGCCTTGGCGTACGCCTCGCCGAAGGTGTCCCCGGTTCCCATGACTTCGCCGGTGGACTTCATCTCCGGGCCCAGGATGGGATCGGCTTCGGGGAACTTGATGAAGGGGAACACCGCTTCTTTGACCGAAAAATACGGCGGTATGCGCTCCACGGTGCGGCCTTGCATGGCGAGCGTCTTGCCCGTCATTACTCTTGCGGCCACCTTCGCGAGCGCTATACCTGTGGCTTTGGAGACGAACGGCACGGTACGCGAGGCGCGCGGATTGACTTCCAGAATATAGATGACGCCGCTTTGAATGGCGAACTGGATGTTCATCAGGCCGATGACGTTGAGCGCCTTGGCCAGTTTGCGGGTCTGGGCCCGCAGCTCGTCTTGAATCTCGCGCGACAGGCCGTTCGGCGGCAGCGAACATCCGGAATCTCCCGAATGCACGCCGGCCTGTTCGATGTGCTCCATGATGCCGCCGATCAGCACGTCCTCACCGTCGCTCACTGCGTCCACGTCCACTTCGATCGCAAGGTCGAGAAACCGGTCGAGCAGCACGGGACTGTCATTCGAGACTTTCACGGCGTCGATCATGTACTGGCGCAGATCATCCTCGTTGAACACCACTTCCATGGCCCTGCCGCCGAGCACGTAGCTCGGACGCACCACCAGCGGAAAGCCGACGTCGCGCGCCATGAGAATCGCCTGCTCCTCGGTGCGCGCCGATGCGTTGGCTGGCTGTTTGAGCTTCAAACTGGCCACGAGCTTCTGGAAGCGCTCGCGGTCCTCGGCGACATCGATGCTGTCAGGGGTGGTGCCGATGATCGGAGCCCCGGCCGCGGCCAGCGCGCGCGATAGTTTCAATGGCGTCTGGCCGCCGTACTGCACGATGACACCCTCG
>DATMKO010000132.1:0-8415 GCA_035571175.1 Steroidobacteraceae bacterium
GTCGAGATGCACCTGGTCGCCCACCCGCTGCGCAAAATCGTGGATGATGTCCGGATCGCTGATATCCTTTTTCTGCGAGGTGATGGACAGGATCAGATGATTTCTCACCAGCCACGCCACCAGGCGCGCTTCGTAGCGGCCCAGCCCCTGTTCCAGGCAAAAAGCCTCCGCGTCCACCGCACCCAATTCGGAGTGGTCGCCGCCGCGGCCCTTGGCGATGTCGTGGAACAGTGCCGCAAGATACGCGATCTCCTGGCGCGGCAGCGACTGCATGATCTGGCTCAACGCAGGAAATTCATCGTTGAACCGCGGGATGGCGAGGCGGCGCAGATTGCTGACGACGAACAGGGTGTGCGCGTCCACCGTATAGGCGTGAAACAAGTCGTATTGCATGCGGCCGACGACGCGGCCGAATGCCGGAATATAGCGGCCGAGGACGCCGTACAGATTCATGCGGCGCAGCTCATGTGTCACCCCGACGGGTGCGCACAGAATCTCCATGAACAGGCGATGGTGGCGCGGATTCTGCCGGAATTCCTCATCGATGAGCCAGACATGCGTGCCGATCAGGCGGATGGTTTCGGCGCGCACGCCGCGCAATTCGGGGTGCTGCTGCAACAGCACGAACATCTCGAGCAGCGCCGATGGATAGCGCGCAAAAACTTCCGCATGCGTGACTTCCAGATAATCGTTGCGGATTTGGAAACGCGCATTGATCGGCTCGGGTGCGCCGCTTTGCGTCAGGATCGCCTCGCGAAACAGCTGCAGCAGCATTTCGTTCAACAACGAGATGTCCATCACGGTGCGATAGTACTTCTGCATCAGTTGCTCGACAGCCAGCGTAAAGCTCGCGTCTTCGTAGCCGAACAGCTTCGCGAGCTTGATCTGGTAGTCGAACAGCAGCCGGTCTTCGCGCCGCCCGGTCAATACGTGCAGCCCGAAGCGCACCTTCCACAGGAACGACTGCCCGGCTTTGAGCTTGCGCAATTCCTCGCGCGTCAAGAAGCCATGCGCCACCAGTTCATCCAAGGTATCGGTCCCGAAATGGCGCTTCGCCACCCAGCCGATGGTCTGGATGTCGCGCAATCCTCCCGGGCTGGATTTCACATTCGGTTCGAGGTTGTACGCGGTGTCGAAGTAGCGGTGATGCCGCTCGATCTGTTCTTTCACCTTGGCTTCGAAGAAATCCTGCGACGTCCACAGCCGATCGGAAGCCAGGGCGCGGCGCATGCCGGCGAACAGGGACTCGGGCCCGCACAGCAGGCGGGCTTCGAAGAGTGTGGTGGCGACGCTGATATCGGCAAGACTTTCGCGCTGGCAATCATCGATGGAACGCACGCTGTGTCCGACTTCGAGTCCGATGTCCCAAAGAAAGGTCAGGAAGCGCTCGATATCGGGCTGCCAGTCGGCGGAATCGCTTTTCGGCAGCAGCACCATGATGTCGATGTCCGAACTCGGGTGCAGCTCGCCGCGCCCATAGCCGCCGACGGCAATCAGCGCGAGATCGCCCGCAAACTTTCCGGCGTGGCGCAGCCACGCGGCGCGCAGCGCGATATCGACCAGGCGGGCGCGGTCGCGCACCAGATCCTCGATGGCATCGTCCGCGACAAAGCGATCTTTCAAGAGCTCGGTGCCGCGATCGAGGACCTGGCGAAATACGATGGGGGAGAATTGGCCGTCTTTAAGCTCTTGGGGGACCGCAGTTAAATAGGTCCAATCGGGGATTTGATCGAGAAACTTGCCGTGTGCGTTCAAGAAGCCGCCGCCGCCGCAGGCAGTTCGACATTCGCGCTCAAGGTCAGCACCTCGTAGCCAGCGTCTGTGACCAGAACCGTATGTTCCCACTGCGCCGACAGCGACTGATCCTTGGTAACCACGGTCCAGCCATCGGGCAGCAGCCGCACGTCGCGCCGCCCGGCATTGATCATGGGTTCGATGGTAAAGGTCATGCCGGCGGACAATTCCAGCCCGGTGCCGGGCTTGCCGTAGTGCAGCACCTGCGGATCTTCGTGATAAACGCGCCCGATGCCATGTCCGCAGTATTCGCGCACCACCGAAAAGCTATTGCTCTCGGCGAAAGTCTGAATGGCGTGCCCGATGTCGCCGAGATGTGCCCCGGGCTTGACCTGCCGAATGCCATGCCACATGGCCTCGTGGCAGGCCGAGGTCAGCCGCCGGGCGAGGATCGCGGCATGGCCCACCAGGTACATGCGGCTGGTGTCGCCGTGAAAACCGTCGCGAATCACGGTAACGTCGATATTGATGATGTCGCCGCTCTTCAGGCGTTTATCCCCGGGTATGCCATGGCACACCACATGGTTCACCGAGGTGCAAATGGTCTTCGGGAAGCCCCGATAGTTGAGGTTGGCAGGAATGGATTTCAGCTCATCGACGATGAAGTCGTGACAGCGCTTGTCCAGCTCCTCGGTGGTGACGCCCGGCTGCACGAACGGTTCAATCATGTCCAGGACGCTGGCGGCCAGGCGGCCTGCGGCCCGCATTTTGTCCTGTTCGACGGGGGTTTTGATGGTCACATTCATAGCAAATTAAGGCCTAGGTCGAGATTCTCGCGGGCTTTGTTTCCCATGGGCGTTCATGGTATAAAGCGCGGCTATTTTTAACAACCCCGCACGCGTGTCGTCACAATCGGCCGGGTGCCCGGAGAAGCTCTTGAAAACTGAAGGCTGGGGCCTTCGATTTCAAGGCTGCGACGGGTTGCCGATTGGGATACGCGGAGGCTCAACCCAACCAGGAGTGTTTTATGACCAGCGTGTCCATGCGACAAATGCTGGAAGCGGGCGTCCATTTTGGACATCAAACCCGCTTCTGGAACCCGAAAATGGCTCCGTTCATCTTCGGCGAACGCAACAAAATCCATATCATCAATTTGGAGAAGACGCAGCCCCTGTATGCGCAGGCGGCGGCGTTCATCAAGAATGTGGCCGCGGAGGGCGGCAAGGTGCTGTTCGTCGGCACCAAGCGCTCGGCGCGCGATGCGGTGCAGAAAGAAGCGACGCGCGCGGCGATGCCCTATGTCAACCAACGCTGGTTGGGAGGCATGCTCACCAATTTCAAGACCATTCGCCAGTCGATCAAGCGCTTGAACGAGCTGGACGAGATGGCGCAAAGCGGCGCGCTCGAGCGGCGCGGCAAGAAAGAGGCGCAAATGCTGCGCCGTGAAATGGAGAAGCTGCTGCGCAGCCTCGGCGGCATTCGCGATATGACGGCGCTGCCCGACGCCCTGTTCGTCATCGATGTCGGCCATGAGCAAATCGCGATCCACGAGGCGCAGAAGCTCGGTATCCCGGTGGTCGCCGTGGTCGACACCAATTGCTCGCCCGACGGCATCGACTATGTCATCCCCGGCAACGACGACGCGATGCGCGCCATCCTGCTGTACGCGGGGGGCATCGCGGACTCGGTGTTGGAGGGTAAGGCCTCGCTGCCGGAGGTTCCGGTTGGTGAAGACGAATTCGTTGAATTGGACGAGGAGGGCAACCCGAAGAAGCGCAGCGCGGGCGGGCGTCGAGCTCCGGCACCGGCGCGCGGCGGTCAGAGGAAGCAGCCGCCACGCCGCAAAGTCCCGGTCACCGTGGTGCCGAGTGTTGCCGCCGTGGCGGCCTCGCTCGACGAGGTCGAGGTGGAAGCCGACGACGTCGACGCGGTGGATACTCCGCCCGCCGAGACCCGGCCGGCGAGTGCTCCGCGCCGCCGCCCGGTGGGACGGCGTGCCCCGGCGCGTGGCGCGTAAGCTGGTTTTAAGTCCGCGTAGGGGAGTGCGCAACGGCCGCTCTCAAACGCGAAACCTGGGCTCATTTGAGGACCGCCGTGCCCGGCGGTTTTAGCAACCGATGAACATTACGGCAGATTCAGTCAAACAACTTCGCGAGCGCACCGGCGCCGGCATGATGGAATGCAAGAAGGCGCTGGTCGAAACCCAGGGTGATTTGGACGCCGCCGCCGAATTGATGCGCAAGAGCGGCCTGTCGAAAGCCGACAAGAAAGCCGCGCGCGTTGCCGCCGAAGGCAGCGTGGCGATCGAACGCTCCGGCAGCAATGCCGTGCTCGTCGAGGTCAACTGCGAGACCGACTTCGTGGCCCGCAGCGATGAGTTTCAGGCATTCGCCAAGGACGTGGCTCGCGCCGCTTTGGCGCAAGCGCCCGCCAGTTTGGAAGCCCTGCTGGCGCTGCCGCATGGCGCCGAGGCGAGCCTCGATGGGCGGCGGCGCGCGTTGATCGCGAAGATCGGCGAGAACATTTCCGTCCGACGCTTCGTGCGCGTGACTTCCCCGGGGCCGCTGGGCACTTATGCCCATGGTTCCCGCATCGGCTCACTGGTGGCCTTGCAGGGCGGCGACGAAGCACTGGCCAAGGACCTGGCGATGCATGTGGCCGCCAGCAATCCCGCCTACATCGATATTGCCGATGTGCCTGCCGAGACGCTCGACAAGGAACGCGCCATGCTTGTCGAGCAAACCAAGGCGGAAAAGAAGCCGCCGGAAATCATTGCCAAGATGGTGGAAGGACGTCTGCGCAAGTACGTTGCGGAAATCACCCTGGTGGGCCAGCCGTTCGTCAAGGACCTGGACATCAGCATCGAGAAGCTGCTCAAAGGGGCCGGCGCCAAGGTGGTGCAATTCGTGCGCTATGAAGTGGGTGCGGGCATTGAAAAGAAGCAGGATGATTTCGTCGGCGAAGTGATGAAGCAGGTAAAGGCGCAGGAAAAAGACCCGACCGACGGCAAGCACGGTCCCAAGAAACACTGAACCTAATGACCAGCAAAACCGGCACGGCACGTTATCGCAGAATTTTGGTCAAATTATCCGGCGAGGCGCTGCTGGGGGATGAGGATTACGGCATTGACCCGGTCATTCTCAAGCGCATCGCCGGCGAAATTCACGACCTGACCCAGTTGGGGGTTCAGGTTGCGGTGGTGCTGGGAGGCGGAAACATCTTTCGCGGTGCGGGCCTGGCGCGCGCCGGTATGGATCGGGTTACCGCGGATCACATGGGCATGCTGGCGACGGTGATCAATGCGCTGGCGCTGCAGGATGCGCTCGAGAGCCTGGGCGCCTACGCCCGCGTCATGTCGGCATTGCGCATCAACGAGGTTTGCGAGGATTACATCAGGCGCAGGGCGGTGCGGCATTTGGAAAAAGGCCGCGTGGTGATCTTCGGCGCCGGCACCGGCAACCCGTTTTTCACCACCGACACCGCCGCCAGTTTGCGCGCCATCGAGATCAACGCCGACATACTGCTCAAGGCCACCAAGGTGAACGGCGTTTACGACTCCGATCCGCTCACCAATCCTCACGCCAAGCGCTACGCGCGCCTGACCTTTGACAAGGTGCTGAATGACCGCCTCAATGTGATGGACGCCACCGCCATCGTCATGTGCCGCGAGAACAATCTGCCGCTGCAGGTCTTCAATCTGTTCCACGCCGGCGATTTGATGCGTATTGTCCAGGGTGAAGACATCGGTACCGTGGTATCGGCCGATCCTTAAGATGAAGGGGGGTACATGCTCGAGGACGTAAAGAAGGATGCGGCGCAACGCATGCAAAAATGCGTGGCCGCCTTCAAGGAACAGCTGAAAAAAATGCGCACCGGCCGCGCGCACACCAGTCTCATAGAGCACATCAAAGTCGACTACTACGGGTCGGAAATGCCCTTGAATCAAGTGGCCAACATCGCGACCGAGGACGCCCGCACCTTGACGGTCAGTCCCTGGGAAAAGGCCATGGTGCCGGTCATCGAAAAGGCCATATACAAGTCCGATCTCGGGCTCACCCCGAATACCGCCGGGCAAATCATTCGCATTCACATGCCGGCCTTAACCGAAGAGCGGCGCCGCGACATCATCAAGGTGGTGAAATCCGAAGCGGAGAATGCCCGCATTGCGGTACGCGGCGTGCGCCGCGAAGTCATGACCGAATTGAAAGAGATGCTCAAGGAAAAACTCATCGCGCAGGACGATGATCGCCGCGCCCAGGACGAAGTTCAAAAATTGACGGACAAGCACGTCGCGGACATCGATCATGCGATGGCGGAGAAGGAAAAGGAGCTGATGCAGGTCTGATCGCTCAAGACCCGCACGCGCAATACGCCTATGGCCGACTCGCCGCAGCATGTCGCTATCATCATGGACGGCAACGGCCGTTGGGCCCGATCGCGCGGCCTGCCGCGAGTCGCCGGGCATCGTGCCAGCGTCAAAGTGGTGCGCAAAATCGTCGAGGAATGCGCGCAGCTCAAGGTACGGTATTTGACGCTGTTCGCCTTCAGCAGCGAAAACTGGCGGCGGCCTCCCGATGAAGTCGGCGTGCTCATGGGACTGTTCCTCGATGCGCTGGTGCGCGAAGTGGCGGACCTGCATCGCAATGAAGTGCGCCTGCGCTTCATCGGCAACCGGGCATTATTGGGTCTTGAACTCAATGAGCGCATGCACGATGCGGAAACACTGACGCAAAATAATTCCGGACTGGGGCTGCTGGTGGCGGTGGCCTATGGTGGACGCTGGGATATTACCCGGGCCTGCCAATCGCTGGCCGCCGATGTAGCTGCCGGAAAATTGGCAGCGGCCGACATCGCCGAGGAGCAGGTGGCGGCGCGTCTCGAATTGGCCGGAATTCCGGATCCGGATCTGCTCATCCGCACCGGCGGCGAGCAGCGCATCAGCAATTTCTTGCTATGGAATCTTGCCTACACCGAACTTTATTTTTCCGAGGTGCTGTGGCCGGAATTCTCGCCGCTGCATTTGCAGACGGCATTCGAGTATTTTGCCCAGCGCGAGCGCCGCTTCGGCAAAACCTCGGAACAGGTGGGGGCCAATGCTTAGGACCCGAGTAGTCACCGGCTGCATATTGGGGGCGCTGCTGCTGCTCGGCTTGTTTCTGCTGCCGCCGCTCATGGCCGTGCTCGCCTTCGGCGCCGTGTTTACGATCGGTGCGTGGGAATGGGCGGGGTTCGGCGCCTTGCGCACCGCGCCGGCCCGGGTTTGCTACGCCATCGTCGTCGCATGCATTTTTGTGCTCAGCTGGCAATGGACTTCGGATCCCTCGCACTTGATCATTTTGCTGTCGGTGGCGTGCGTGTGGTGGGTGATTGCATTATCGTGGCTGATTCTGGCGCCGACCCAGCAACGGCCCGCCCTGGTGCTGCTCTGCGGCCTGCCGGTGTTGGTGCCGGCTTTCCTGGCGCTGGCGAGAATGCAGACATCGGCGCATGCGAATCGCAGCGGTGCGCTGATCGTGTTATGGCTGGTGCTGATGGTATGCGCGGCGGATATCGGCGCGTATTTCGCGGGGCGCAGTCTCGGCCGGCGCAAACTGGCGCCGCGCATCAGTCCGGGAAAAACCTGGGAGGGAGCCGTCGGCGGCGTGAGCTTGGCCGCGTTGGTCGCGTGGGGCGGCGCCGGATATTTTGATTTGCCGCAGCTGGGCGCGATCGCATTCGGTTGCGCCGTCGGCATATTTTCCATCATCGGCGATCTGACCGAGAGCATGTTCAAGCGCGCAGCGGCCCTCAAGGATAGCGGCGCGTTGCTGCCGGGACACGGCGGGCTGCTGGATCGCCTCGACAGTGTGACGGCGGCGGCGCCTCTGTATGCTCTGGGATTGTTCGGCTCCGGCGTGATCCGATGAGTTCCCAGCGCGGCATCGCAATCTTAGGATCGACGGGCAGCATCGGCCGCAGCACGCTCGCCGTCATCGCGCTGCACCCGGAAATTTTCAAGGTCGCGATGCTGGGCGCCTTCAATAGCTGGCAAGCCATCGTCGAGCAGGCAAAGGCATTTCACCCAGACACCGTGGTGTTGGTCGACGAACATGCGGCAGCCCAAGCGCGCGCCGCGCTGCGCGATTGCGGCTCGGCGACGATCGTCGAGAGCGGCGAGCAGGCACTGGCGGACGCCGTCAGCGGCGGCAATGTCGCGGTGGTGATGGCGGCGATCGTCGGCGCCGCCGGTCTCAAGCCGACCTTGGCGGGCGTGCGCGCCGGCAAGCGCGTGTTGCTCGCCAACAAGGAAGCGCTGGTCATGACCGGCCGGCTGCTGATGGAGGAGGTGCGCCGCGCGGGGGCGCAGCTCATTCCCATTGACAGCGAACACAATGCCATTTTTCAATGCATGCCCGCGGGCTACCTTCCGGGCGAGGAGAAGCGCGGGGTTACCCGCCTCATCCTGACCGCTTCCGGCGGACCGTTTCGCACCACCGAGGCGGCCAAGCTGGCGCATGTCACGCCCAATGAAGCCTGCGCGCATCCGAAGTGGAAAATGGGCCGCAAGATTTCGGTTGACTCGGCCACGCTGATGAACAAGGGCCTGGAAGTCATCGAGGCGACGCTGCTGTTTGGCATGACGGAGACGCAGGTGGATGTCGTGGTGCATCCGCAAAGCGTGGTGCACTCGCTGGTCGAATA
>DATMKO010000133.1:0-6255 GCA_035571175.1 Steroidobacteraceae bacterium
CGGGCCGTTGGGCGATCGCATCGGCCGCAAGCGCGTGATTTGGGTGTCGATCTTAGGAATAGCGCCGTTCACCTTGATCTTGCCCTACGTCGACCTCATGTGGGTGGGCGTGTTGACCTTCATCATCGGTTTGATACTTTCCTCGGCATTTTCGGCCATTGTGGTATTCGCGCAGGAACTGATGCCGGGCAATGTGGGCGCGGTGTCGGGACTGTTTTTCGGGTTCGCGTTCGGCATTGGGGGAATAGGCGCTGCGGCACTGGGCAGCCTCGCCGACCGGCATGGCATAGAATACGTGTATCAGGTTTGCGCGTATTTGCCGCTGCTGGGAATGGTGGCTGCATTCTTGCCCAACATCGAACATAGGAAAAATTGACGCACCAGCTTCTGCATTCGTTCGGCCATTACGGTCTTGCGGCCGTGGTCCTCAACGTGCTCCTGAACCAGATCGGTCTGCCGCTGCCGGCGATTCCCACCCTGATCGTCGCCGGCGCGATCGCCGCCGGTGGAGAACTGCCTCTCGCCGCCGTGTTCTTGGGAGCGGTCGCGGCGTGCTTGATTGCCGACTGCGGTTGGTATGCGGTCGGCCAGGTCTACGGCATCCGCGTGCTGAAGGCATTGTGCAGAATTTCGCTGGAACCCGATTCCTGCGTCAGTCAAACGCAGACGCGCTTTGAGCGCTGGGGCGTCAACTCGTTGGTCATCGCGAAATTCGTGCCCGGATTGTCAACCATAGCTCCGCCGATGGCCGGCGCCTTGCGCATCGGCTGGCTGCGGTTTATTTTCTTGAGTACCCTCTCCGCTGCGCTCTGGGTGGGCGCAGCCTTGGTTGCCGGCATACTGTTCAGTTCACAGATCGAGGGGTTACTGCAGCACCTCGATCGCATTGGCAGCGTCGCGGTCGCCGGCGCCTTGATCCTGCTCGGCGCCTATATCGCGTTCAAATGGTGGGAGCGCAGGCGATTCTTCAGAGAGCTGCGCATGGCGCGAATCAGCGTCTCTGAACTGTATGGACTCATTCAAGCTGGAGCCAACCCGGTGATCATCGACGTGCGCTCGCCCTCGGCACGCGAGCTCGAGCCGCATTGGATCCCCGGCGCGCTGCATATCTCTTTTCCGGACGTGGGGCCGCATCTCAAGGATTTGCCCCGCGATCGCGACATCATTCTTTACTGCACGTGTCCGAACGAAGCCTCCGCTGCGCGCGTCGCCAAGATGCTGATGAATCACGGCTTCAAACGCGTCCGCCCGCTGCACGGGGGACTCGATGCCTGGCGGGCCGCAGGCTATACGGTAGGCACGGCGACGTTGAGCACCCCGGCGAAGTAGTCCGCGATTACACGAAGTTCAGGGTGCTGGGGCTGAAGGCTGCCAGGTTGGGCAGCACCGTGGCCAGCGTGGACGCATCGGCGCCGAACCAGGCCGCCAGCGTCGCCGCGTATTGGTCCACCGCAATGGTCGGGATCCAGCGACCCTCGGTGCCGGCATCGTCGGGACCGGCTGGCGTCAAGGTCGGCATGGTGCCGTAGATTTGGCCGCCATGCACCGCGCCGCCCATCACCAGGTGATGGCTGCCCCAAGCGTGGTCCGAACCGCCGCCGGTGTTGGGGGAAAAAGTGCGCGAGAAATCCGACAGTGTGAACGTCGTGACGCTGCTGCCGGCGCCTATGGCCGCCATCGCGGCGTTGAACGCGCTCAGCGCCGGGTCGAGTTGCGCAAACAGCGCTTGCTGCTGATTGAGCTCATCCGTATGCGTGTCGAAGGACCCCAAGGTCGCGAGAAATACCTGCCGCTGCGCGCCGAGTTCGCTCTGCGCCTCGATCACCTTGGCAATTGCCAGCAGTTGCAGCGCAAAGTTGGTCGTCAGGCCGGTGAAATACTGCGCAACCGTCGCGGTGCTCGAGGTCAGGATGGGGTTCAAGATAGCGCTGCTGCTGAGCGCGCCGCTCATCACATCCTGCGCCGCGCTGGTCAGATCCGCATCCCGATCAACCCCCAACAGACTGACCAGGGCGGAACGGCGAGCCGCGTCGGCGCCGCTGCTCGAGAATCCGTTGAGGCCGAACGAACCGCTGACCGGGATTACGAGGGCCTGCGTTGCCGCGGCGGTTACGAACAGGTTATTGCCGCCGGTCGAGATCATCGGCGGCACGCTGGAGTTGGCATTGAGTGAATTGAATTGATCCGATAGCCTGCCGCCCCAACCCGTATTCGATGAGGTGGTCGAGATCGAAGACTGCCATTCGTGCTGCTGATCGATGTGCGAAAACAATGTGGCCGGCTTCTGCGTGGAATTCGACAGATATTGAGCCTGCGTCAAGGGCTGCACCAAGGTGCCGACATTGGCGACCACCGCGAGATTTCCCGAGGTCCAAAGGCCTTGCAGCCCTGGCAGCGCCGGGTGAAATCCGTAGCGCAGCACGCCGCCGGATTCCTGCAGCGGCAGAAGCTGCGCCTGCGGCAACGCCAAATCAGCGCGTACGCTGGCATAGTTTGCGTAGCCCGCGGAATCAACGGGTACCACCATGTTGTTGCTGTCGTTGCCGCCATAAAGAAACAGGCAGACGAGTGCCTTGTAGTCGCTCGCGGTGGCCGCGCGCGAGGCGAACACTCCCATTTGCCCGAGAGCCGCGGTGCCCGCGAGCGCACCGGCATGCAATAAAAATTTGCGACGCTGCATCTTAACGCTCCACTTGATATTGCGCAGAACTCAACATGAGATAGCTCGCAGTGCGAGCCGCCGCCAATGGATCGGTCGCGGACTGCGCATTCACTGCCGCCAGGATCACTGCGGACGCTGCGCTCGACAAACTGCCGTGCATCAAGGTCTGGTTCAGCTGGGCGATCAACCCATCCGGATACGTGATGGCGGACAGCGCGGTGAGATCAATGCTGGTGCCGGTGCTGCCGGTCACTGTCGGATCCGGCTTGGCGCCGCCCTGCATGATGACGGTGTTGACGAAATTTGCCCGCGCCAGCGCGGTTGCGGCGTTTTCGATTCCAAACTCCGGGGCCAGGGTCTCGGTTCCCGGAAGCACGAAGCTCGGCGGATAGAAATTGAACACCGTCTGCGGCGTGAACATGGGTTGGCCCATGGCGGAGATCGCATTGCGCGGCAGCACGCCGTCCGACTGGCCGCCGAGACTGCGCAGCATTGCGGTAATGAACAGCGCCGGCTCGCGCAGTCGCCCGAAATTAGCGGTGGTAGGCGCATCGCCGCGTGCCTCGGGATCGGTCAGGATGGCCTGCACCACGGCGCCCATGTCGCCGCGAACGCCGCTGCCGTTGTCCGCGAACACCGCGGACACGCGCGCTATGTAGGCGGGGCTGGGATTGCTGGTGACCAGATGCTGGATGAGCTGTTTGCCGATGAATGGCCCGACATTTGGATGATTGAAAATGTCGTCCAATGCCATCTGCAGATCCTGCGCCGATGTTTGACCCGCCGGCAGCGTCAATCCGTTCAACAGCAACTTGGTTCCCGGCTCATGGTGGCTGTCGAATGCGACCATCGTGCCGTCGTAATTGATTGGATTTGTCCACTGTGAAGCGGCGCCTGCCAGCGGCGGGAATGTCCAGCCGGTGAAAACGGACGAGAAGCCCTCGATGACATTCTGGTCATAGGTCGGAATCGGCGCTCCCGTACCGTCGAGCATTTGCGAGCCGTCGGGATTGAGTTGGTACAGGCCGATCGAAAACAGCTGCAGCACCTCGCGGCCATAATTTTCATTGGGCGACGTTCCGAGTGCCGCATTGGTCTTGTCGTTGTCCGCCATGTTCAGGTAGTGCCCCATCACCGGACTCAAGGTCACGTCCTGCAGCAGGCTGCGGAAATTGGCGAACGCATCGTTCAACAGCATGTTCTGGTAATCCGCCATGCCGTAGGCTTCGTAAATCTCGACTCCGGAGACCACGAAAATCTGCGACAGCGCAAACGCCACCCGCTGGCGCAGCTGATCGGCATCGCTCAAGGCATGGGTGAAGAACTGGCGCTGCACCTGGAACAATGAGTATTGATCGCGAGAGCAGAGACTGGACGCATCGGTTGGAGTGGCCGGATGGTATTGGCAGGTGGCCGGCGCCGTATGCGGCGTGTAGCTAAATCCGCTGTATTGCGACGGCGTAGCAGCAAGCTGCTGGGCAAGATACGCTTGGAAGCCGATGACTTGCACGAGACCTACATCGCCCGCTGTAACGCCGAAGGTGGCCTGATCGAGGAAGCGTGAGGTATCGGCCACGGTGGGCGGGCTTGGCGTCGGAGGGGGCGGCGTTGCAGGTATTGAAGCACCCCCGGAGCCGCCTCCGGAGCCACCGCCGCCGCAGCCGGCCATCGCGAGCAGCAGCACCGCAGTGCCCGCATAAACTCGAATGGAAAATCCCCGCATGATGGCCCCCTTCCCTTTCCCTTGAGCCCACCAACGGCCGGAAGCAAGAAGGGTTGACGAACCGTCAAGAAATGTGAGCACGGATTATGTCGTCAAGGAACGACATTAGTGCGGCGTTGCGGTCACCGCGCCCGAGGAATTACGAAAACGCCTGGATTCCCGTCTGTGCTCTACCCAGAATGAGCGCGTGGATATCGTGCGTGCCTTCGTAGGTATTCACCACCTCGAGATTCACCACATGGCGAATCACGCCGAACTCGTCCGAGATGCCATTGCCGCCCAACATATCGCGCGCGGCGCGCGCGACATCCAACGCCTTGCCGCAGGAATTGCGCTTCATGATGGACGTGATTTCCACCGTCGCGGTTCCATCATCCTTCATGCGCCCGAGACGCAGGCAGCCTTGCAAACCCAAAGTGATTTCAGTTTGCATGTCCACCAGTTTTTTCTGGATGAGTTGATTCGCGGCCAGCGGCCGGCCGAATTGCTTGCGATCGAGCACGTACTGTCGCGCCGTGTGCCAGCAGCTTTCAGCCGCGCCCAGCGCACCCCAAGAAATGCCATAGCGCGCGGAATCGAGGCAGGTAAATGGACCCTTGAGCCCGGTGACGCCGGGCAGCAAATTTTCCTCGGGAACGAATACATCGTCCATCATGATTTGTCCGGTGGTCGAGGCCCGCAAACCCACCTTGCCGTGCAGTACCGGCGTCGCGAGACCCTTCCAACCCTTCTCGAGGATGAAGCCGCGGATGACCTCGTCCTCGGTTTTTGCCCAGACCACGAACACATCGGCGATCGGGCTATTGGTGATCCAGGTCTTGGCGCCCGCCAGACGATAGCCGCCGGCCGCCTTGCGCGCACGCGTGATCATGCTGCCGGGATCGGATCCATGATCCGGCTCGGTCAGCCCGAAGCAACCGATGGAATCGCCGCGCGCCAGCGGCGGCAGGTACTTTTGTTTTTGCCCCTCGGTGCCGAACTTGAATATCGGCAGCATCACCAGCGAGGACTGCACGCTCATCATCGATCGAAATCCCGAGTCGACGCGCTCCACCTCGCGCGCAATCAGGCCGTAGCTGACGTAGTTGAGTCCGCCGCCGCCGTACGCCTCAGGAATGGTGGCGCCCAACAGCCCCACGCCGCCCATTTCCTTGAAAATAGCGGGATCGGTGTGCTCGCGGCGAAATGCCTGCAGCACTCGCGGTTCCAACTGCCCCTGCGCATAGTCGCGCGCGGCATCCCGAATCATTTTTTCCTCGGCCGTCAATTGCGCATCGAGCAATAACGGATCATCCCAATGAAAAGTTTCGCGTGTCATGGCGAGGATCATACTATTTGTCGGCGTGATCCTACAGCGGCAGTGTCTTTAGGGTGTGCGAGTGGGTCGGTATTCACCTACATCGCGCGACCGGCTCGCAGCTCTAAATTTGCGGTGCATTATTACAAGCCGAGCGTCTCCATGGACAACAACGATTCAACACTATCCGCAGCGCCTGGCGCGATCAAAAGCCCCTCTCATCGGGTGACATCGGTCCGGCTGCTGGTGGCGGGGGCTTTTGGGCTGCTCCTGTACTTCGCCCACGTTGCCTTCATTCCCGTCGCCCTGGCGCTGCTTTTTTCATTGATCCTTTCAGCGCCGGTGGAAGCCTTGCACGGCATGCGCGTGCCGCGCAGCATCAGTGCTGCGCTGATCATGGCCGCGATCCTCGGAATCCTGGTTGCCCTGGGAAATTTTGTATCGGAGCCGGCGCAGCAGTGGTATGCGGCCGCGCCGCACACGGTCAGACTGATTGAGAAGAAGATTCGGCCGTTCGCGCAAGTGATGGCCCGCGTCGGCGAACTGCGCAATTCCGCGGGAAACATCGGCGCC
>DATMKO010000134.1:0-12955 GCA_035571175.1 Steroidobacteraceae bacterium
TCCCGGCGAGGGGTTCACCGAGATTCCCTATGAGAAGGGGCGGTTGTTCTTGAATTATCTCGACGCCAAATTTGGCCGCGAGCGCTTCGATCAGTTCTTACACGACTACTTCGATCATTTTGCAACCCAGAGCGTTGCCAGCGAGCAGTTCCTGGCCTACCTGCAGGAAAATCTGCTCGACCGCTATCCTGGTATCGTCTCCTTGCAGCAAGCCAATGCCTGGGTCTTCAGTCCGGGTATCCCGGCGGATGCCGTACTGCCGACGAACGCGATGTTTCAACCCGTGGAAGAGGCCAGGGCGGCTTGGCTCGCCGGCAAGCTGCAGCTCAAGAAATTCGGACTCGAGTGGGCGGCGCCGCAATGGCGGTACTTCCTCGATGGCATGCCCGCCACCTTAAGTGCTGTGCAACTCGCGGACTTGGACAAGGCGTACAGCTTTAGCAAGAGTCCGAATGACGAGATCGAACAAAGTTGGTTCAAGCTGGCGATCGCTCACGACTATCAGCCGGGCTTTGCACCCTTGGAGGAGTACCTAAAGAGCATCGGACGCCGCAAGCTGGTCGTACCGCTGTATCTAGCATTGATGAAAACGCCGACCGGCCCCGAAGTTGCGCGCCGCGTCTTTGCCAAGGCACGGCCGGGCTATCATCCGCAAACGGTCGCGGCCATCGAAGCCATCGTCGAGCCGCAGGGCGAGGCGAGCGAATGATCAGCGAGTGGATGAAAGTGATGCTCGAGGAAATCTCCCGTAAGAGGACCGAAGCGCAGCAAGCGCGCGTCGAGGAGCAGCAGCGCATCGAGGAGCACCAGCGCCGCGAGCAGCTCGATCTCGAGGGGCGGCAATCGAAGGAGCGGCGCGCCTCCGAATGACCGGTCGTCAATCACGTGCGCGCCTGATTAGTCCGTTGTGTTACAGTTCGCGCGCATGCTTGCTTCGACAAAAATTTGGTGACGCCCAGCAGCGTTGGCGTACAGGTCGTCGAAGAACGCGACCTTGACCGAACCATCGCGCGTTTCCCCACAGCGCGCACCGCCTTCGTCGGCCGCACGCTGCGCGGACCGGTCAACCGCCCGATTCCCATCAAAAGTTTCTCGGAATTCCAGCATGTATTCGGCGGTCTGTGGCAGCCGAGTCTCTTGGGCTATGCCGTCGAACAATATTTCGACAACGGCGGGGGCGAGGCCCTCATTGTCCGCGTGGTCAATGGCGCTCGTTCGGCGACGCTGACCTTGAAGGCCGGCTCGCAGCAACTCAAGCTGCAAGCCCTGCGCCCGGGTACCAGGGAATTCTTGCGGGCCAGCGTCGACTACGACAACATTGCGCCGGAAGCGGCATCGCTCTTCAATTTGACAGTGCAGCGGGTTCGCGCCCAGGGAACCGGGCAGGTGGAAGACCAGGAAATTTTCCATCGCCTCTCGATATCGCCGGCGGCGGAAAACTATTTGCCCACCGGTCTCTCACAGTCGCAGCTGATTCGAGTCTTGGGCGAAGTCCCGACGCAGCGGCCCGAACAAACCTTGGATCCGGCGAGCGGCCTCGCCACCGCTTACGCCACGTCGAATTCGGACGGCGATGACGGCGCGCCGCTTACCGACTACGACTTGATCGGCTCGATCTCGGATCGCACCGGGGTGTTCGCGCTGTTCCACGCGGAGTACTTCAACTTCCTGTGCATTCCGCCGTTGTCGCGCGATCAGGATGTGGGCCCAAGCGCTTTATTGGTGGCGGCGCGCTATTGCAAGGAGCGCCGCGCGCTGCTGATCATCGATCCGCCCGCCCGCTGGCATACCGCCGACGATGCGCTGGCGGGATTGCGCAACTGGAATTTTTCAAACGAAAACGCGCTCATGTACTTTCCGCGCGTGCTTGCCCACGACAAGCTTAGGGGCCACTTTGAATCCTTCGCGCCGTGCGGCGCGGTGGCCGGCATGTTGGCGCGCAACGATGAGGTGTCTCCGGTCTGGGTTCCAGCCGATCATGAAGAAGCGGTTCTGCGCCCGGGATACCGGCCCGCCTGCTTGGTCAGCGAAGACCGCCGCGTGAAGCTTGCGCACCGTGGGGTCAACACCCTGCAGGCGATACGCTCCACCACCCGAATCGGCGTGCGGGCGCGCACCCTTGCCGCGGGCTCTGCGGCCAATACCGATTGGCAATACCTGTCGGCGCGCCGGCTGGCGCTGTTCATCCTGAATAGCATCGAACGCGGAACTCGCTGGGTGGCTGAGGCCAACTCGCCGTCGGAAATTGCCGAGACGGTGGCTTCGCAGGTGCGCTTGTTTTTCGAAGGCCTGTATCAGGCGGGAACCTTCGGTTCGCGCCGCATGGAGGACGCCTTTTTCATCATTTGTGACCGGCGCGTCAACTCATGGGAGGCGGGCAGCGGCGAATTTCACCTGGTGATCGGATTTGCGGCCAATCGGGACCACGAGTTTCACAGCTTTCGGATTTCGCATTCGGCGTTTGGGGCCAAGGTGCAGCCCGTCAGTCTCAACCGGCTGAATTTTTCGCAATACAGTCCGGCGGAACTCGAATGGGTGGACGGCATCGTCAAGAGCCTGTCTTAGGCGCCATAAGACCGTTTCTCAGCCGGTGGCCAGCGTGGCCGCCAGTCGTGTCTGCAGTTCGATAGCCAACGAATTGGGCGTATCGGCTGCGGCGGCCTCCGCCGCGAGGCGCGGTATCGCCGGCAAGTTTTCGAGGGCGGATCGCGCGTATACATAGCCGGCCTGGATCGCCCGGTCGAAAGCCTGCCAATTCAGCAGGTCGACATTGGTGAGCGGCGGCTTCAGCAGCACATCGGCGAGATCCCGGTGCGCTCGCTCGCTTGCAGCGCTGTTGACCATGCCGGCGTGCATCAGGATCTGAAAAATATTGACGCGGCGTTTACCGAAACTATGATCGGCGCCGACATCGCTGCCGATCACGAATCCCGGTGCATGGCTCTGCATGAAATCAACCGGCAGGTTGTTGATGGCGGCGCCATCGACGAGTACGCCGGCGTCGTGAAACACCGGCGGCATGACGCCGGGAATGGCAACCGAGGCGCGCAACGCGTGAGAGAGTCGACCTGAGCGATGCTCGAGCGCGCGGCCGGTGGTGAGATTGGCGCTGATGCAGAAGTACGGCAGGCGCAGATCCTCGATCAGCACGTCGCCGTATTCTCGATCCAGCAGCCGCGAAACTTTGCGGCCGCGCGTCAGCGCCACGAACGGGAAGGTGTAGTCGTTCACCGGATTGGTGTCGACGAAGCCTCTGCGGTAGCGCAGCCGCATTTCTTCGTCGCTCCATCCCATTGCCACCCCGGCCGCGATGATGGCGCCGATGCTCACGCCGCCGACGAAATCCAGCGGTATCCTCGATTCGCGCAGTGCGCGAATGATGCCGAGGTGCGCAAATCCTCGCGCGCCGCCGCCCGACAAGACCAGACCGACGCCGCGGCGCGTCAGCAGTCGCGCAACCCTGCCCAGATCCGCCGGCGTGACGATGTGATGATGCAGGGTTACGGGCACGCTCTTCAGCCAACGGGCGGCAGAATCCGCTTCGAACCGCCCCTGATGGAGCAGCGCCAGTTCGACACGCGCGCCGCGTGCAATCGCTGCTTCGGCAATGCCGCTCGGCCATGGGCTCAAAGCGGCTCCGGCCGGTGCCGCCAATAGAATCACATCCGCCTGGCGGCAGCATTGCCGAGTCCAGCCCGAGGGGATGAAATTCGCCACGTACACCACATAGTCGTTGGCTTCTTCGATGCGATAGAACCAGTCGGCCGTATGGGTAGTGGCGCGCGCATCCCAAAGCAGCTCGGTTCTGCCCGCGCTCTGCAGTTCATCCACCAAGCGGGCTGCCAAATCCGCCACATCGACTTCGATGCTGCTGGGCACGATGGTGAACACGCGCGCCCGTTTCGGTTTGTATTCCTGGCGATTGCTGTGCCTTAGGCGGCGCGCGCACAGCCGCGCCAGCGCCAGGGAGAAGTGGGTGGATCGAACCGCGATGCGATCCAATTCTGCGTTTGGAACCAGCAGCAGTTCGCTGTCGCGCAGTGCAACAACCGTCGCGCTGCGCTGCAGCCCGAGCAACCAGCCGGCTTCTCCCACCAGCTCACCGCGCTCTATCTCCGCGGTTAGTCCGGCTTTTGCCGTCGATTTGACGCCTAGGCGGCCGCTGGCGACCAGATATACTCCGTCAGGACTTGCGCCCGACTCGAACAACAGGCTGCCGGCCGGCAACGAGAAATGAACCGCAGCCGCAGCCAATGATTCGAGAGCCGCGGCATCGACTCCGGCAAGGTCGGCGCAATCGCGCAGCCAGTCGATGGCGCTTCGCATTTCGTGTGCGGCGTACGCCTGTTCTTCATCCAATGCCATGCGTCTGTAGCGGCCGCAAAGGTGGGTTTCTTGAGCGATTCGTCCAAAACTGTGGTCTTTTCGCATGGCAAGGAAAGTGGTCCCTGGGGTGCGAAGATCACCGCCATGGCGGCGGTGGTGCAGGAGCTCAAGCTTCGCGTGGAATCGGTGGATTACCGCGGTATTGATGACCCGCAGGCGCGCGTACAAAAACTCGTCGCGGTGGGGCTCGAACTCAAGGACCCGTTGGTGCTCGTAGGCTCGAGCATGGGCGGCCATGTTTCCGCCGCCGCGGCAAGCCGGCTTGGCGCACGTGGTCTGTTCCTTTTGGCGCCGGCATTTTACATGCCCGGTTTCGAAGCCCATACGCCGCAAAACGTCGCCGTCCCCACTGCGATAGTGCATGGTTGGCACGATGATATCGTGCCGGTCGAGAACAGCATCCGCTGGGCGCGCGAGCACCAAGCGGCGCTGCACATACTCGATTCCAATCACCGCTTGGAAGATCAGATCGAGGCGATTTGCAGCTTGCTGCGGGCTTTTCTAACCGCTCTCTAGAGGCTGTTCGCCGCGGTCACTTGTGGTTCTTGTTATCCGGCGCCGGCTTCAATTCCGGAGCGGCATCTTGACCAGGGGCCTCAGTGGCGAGTTGCGCTATCGCCAATTCGCGCAAGCTTTCGCCGAGCTGCTCGCCGCAGCGCTTGCCCATGGCGTTGAATCCAGCATCCAGAGCGGCAGTATAAGCGGCGACATAGCGTTTTCCCGCGGTGGATTGCAGAAAGGCCAGCAAACCCTTGAGGTCGGCGTCGCTCAAGTCGCGATAGCTGTAGGCCAAGTAGCGCCGCATGGGTAGGCGCATGGATTGTTCAAAATCCGCACGGCTGGCTTCACCGGATTTGCGCGCGCGTTCCCCGACAGGTCCCGGATCCATTCCGGATCCGATCGCGGCTCCCTGCGCCACCGCCGTACCCATGCTCAAAAAAATCTGTACATTCGATTCGCTGGAGTGAGTCGTGACCTCCAGCTTGGCAAACAGGGCATCGCGCTGCGGCGTGGAGGGCGCGGTGATCTTTCCGTCCATCACCTTGTCGATCGTGTCTTGGTCGAGAGTGGCCAAAGCCACATCCGCTGCCACCATGCGTTTGCCCAGGTCGCTGGCAAGAAACGCCTCGGCTTTCTTCACGGTATCGACATCGAGATTTGCAGCCAATGCATGCAGCGCGGGCGGCTCGAATACATCGATGCGAAATCCACGCTTTGCCGCGGCATCCACTGCGGCAAGCTGTGAATCCGACAGCGCCGAGGAGGTGTTTCCCATGAACAGCTGGCGAATATGCGCCGGCATGGGCACCAGCGAGGCGCGCACTTGCTCGCGGGTAGCGGCATCCGCATACAGCTGCGCGGCGGCGTCGATATCCACAGCCTGCATTGCGGCGTGGACGTCCATGGTAAACAGCAACAGGAATGCAAAGCGAAACATGTGTGTATTGTACACTCAAGCTCCTTCCGGCCCGTAAATCTTAAGGGTGCACATGGGTTACGTTAAACGTATGACAATGCCACTCGGGGTTATGTTCATCGTCAGCTGTTCTGCTTCGCAACCGCCGCCGCCCGCCAAGACGGTCTTCGATCCTTTGACGCAAGAACTCGACCGGGCTCGCGAAGTTCAGAAAACCGTCGACGAAAACGCTGCAAAAACGCGCCAGGCCATCGAGAATCAAGCTCACGGCGACGCACCTTGAGTAGCGCGTAAGCAACGATGAATCCCTTTGTCGGCTTGGGGCAGGCGTGGCAATTTGCCGTCCGCAAGATCTTGAGCCTATGGGTGCGGGTCACCATCAAGCCGGATGATGCCGTCGCCGCGATCGCGGCACGGCCGCGGCCGATTTGTTATGTGCTGGAACGCGAGAGCCGCAGCGATTTCGCGGTGCTCAGCAGTGTTTGCGCGCAGCAAAATTTACCGCGGCCCGAACGTCGCTTGATGATGGGCGAACGCCGCGCCGACCGGGCCTACTTCGAGCTGCTGCGGCGACCGAGTTTGTTCAGGCCGCACAACGCCGCGCGCGCGCCGCGCTATCTGACGCGGCTGATTGCCGCGGCCGCGGCGCATCCGCAGTTCGACGCCGATCTGGTGCCGGTGGCGATATTTTGGGGCCGAGCACCGCATAAAGAAGTCAGCTGGTGGCGCTTGTGGTTTTCCGAAGACTGGATCTTGGTGGGCCGGTTTCGGAAATTCTTGAGCGTTGTGTTCAATGGGCGCAACACTCTGGTGTACTTCGGCGAGCCGATTCGCTTGCGGGATGTCATGGAGGACGGATTGGGCGAGCAGCGCAGCGTGCGGCGCGCGCTGCGCTCGCTGCGCATGGTATTTCGCGCGCAGCGTGCCTCGAGCATCGGTCCGGATCTGTCGCACCGCCGCACCTTGGTCGTGCAGATTTTGAAGACCCAGGCGGTGCGCCGGGCGGTGCGCAACGAAATGCAGGCGCGCCAACTGCTGCGCCGCCCCGCATTGCTGCTGGCCCGCAAGCAGGCGATGGAAATCGCGGCAAATTATTCCCAGGCCTTCATCACCCTGATGGCGATTCTGCTCGGCCGCTTGTGGAACTGGCTGTATGACGGCGTGGAATTGGAGCACATCGACAACTTGAGCGGCGTCGGCGGCGGCGCGGAAATCATCTACGTTCCCTGCCATCGAAGCCACATGGATTATCTGTTGATGTCGTACATCGTCTACCGCAAGGGCTTTGCGGTTCCGCATGTCGCGGCCGGCGCGAATATGAACATGCCGCTGCTCGGGCGCTTCCTGCGCAAGGGAGGGGCGTTTTTCCTGCGCCGCAGCTTCAAGGGCGATGCGCTGTATCCGGTGGTATTCGCCAAGTACCTGGGATTCATGATGGCGCGCGGGCACCCGCTCGAGTACTTCATCGAAGGCGGTCGCAGTCGGACCGGGCGACTGCTGTCGCCGCGCCTCGGCATGTTGTCGATGACAGTGCGCGCCTACCTGCTCGATCCGAAGCGCCCCGTGGTGTTCATGCCCGTGTATTTCGGTTACGAACGCATCGTCGAGGGCAGGACGTACATCGGCGAGCTGTCGGGTCAGCCCAAGCAGAAGGAGAGTATTTTTGTCCTGCTCAAGGCATTGATCTCGGTGTTGCGCAGCAAATTCGGCAAGGTTCATGTGAACATCGGACAGCCGATTGCGCTCGATGAGTTGCTGCAGAAGCACAATCCGCATTGGCGCAGCGGCCCTGTGCAGGGCGATGACTCGCCCGCCGGCTGGATCGCCGCAGCCATCGGCGAGCTGGCCCGCAGGATCAACATCGAGATCAACGCCGCCGCCGCCGTGACGCCGATCAATCTGGTGGCCATGGCAATACTCGCGACACCGCGCCAGGCACTGCCGGAACGGGAATTGAACAGCCAGCTCGAACTCTATCAACGGCTGCTGCACGATGCGCCGTATTCGCCGCTGGTGACGGTAACGCGCGATAGTGGCGAGCAAATGATCCGCTACGCCGAAACCATGGGTGTCCTGGAGCGCCAAAAGCATCCGCTCGGCGACCTCATGCGCATGAATGCGGAAAACGCGGTTCTCGCCACCTACTACCGCAACAACATCCTGCATTTGTTCGCGCTGCCGTCGCTGCTGGCGTGCGGTTTCGTGAGCAACGCGCGCATGCGCACCACGGATATCCAACGTCTGGTGTGGAGAGTGTATCCCTACATTTCTGCCGAGCTGTTCTTGCGCTGGGACGAAGCGGCCGTGAGCGCCGTGGTGGACTCCTTGCTCGACACCTTCGTGCGCCTCAATCTGCTGCAGGGCAGCGCCGATCGCAGCGAGTGGCAGCGTCCGGCGCCGACTTCGCCGGAGGCGATTCGTTTATCGGCCCTGGCCCAGGCAACGATTCAAACCATCGAGCGCTACTACCTCGCCATCGCGCTATTGCTGCAGGCCGGCAGCGGCGCCATCACACGCGAAGCGCTAGAGGAACGCTGCCATCTGATGGCGCAGCGCATGTCGCTGCTGTACGAGCTGAACTCGCCGGAATTCTTCGACAAGAGCTTGTTCCGCCATTTCATCGAGCTGCTGCGGCAGCGCGACGTCATTCAAATGTCCGAAGACGAAAAGCTGCTGTTTGGCGAGCCGTTGCTCGGCGTCGCAGCCGACGCCCGGCTGGTGCTATCCGAGCAGATCAGGCACAGCATCCTGCAAGTAACCCTGGGGCAATGAAGCGCTCTTGCCGTCGGCGCGACGCCGAGACGTAGGGCGGGTCCTAGTCCCAGCCGTGGCCGCCACGCCGCTGGCTGGCGCGGGCCTGCTTGGTGCTGCCGCGGCGCTTTTTCGATTCGATGCGCCGTTCCTGAGAGCTCTTGGTCGGGCGCGTCTTTTTGCGCATTTTCGGTTCTATCATGGCGGCTCGAATCAGTGCCGTCAGGCGCACGGCGGCGGCGCGGCGATTCTGCTCCTGACTGCGCTCGCTGCGCGCCGCGAACAGAATGGTCCCATCGTCGTTGAGCTTCTGGCCGGCGAGGACGCGCAGGCGATTTCTTGCCGCCGCCGGCAAGCTGGTATTCAGCGGCAAGAGAAACCGCAGCTGCACGGCGCTCGACACTTTATTCACGTTCTGGCCGCCGGGGCCCGAAGCGCGGATGTATTTCCATTCCAGTTCATCGTCGGGAATGGCGATGTGCGGGGTGATCTCGAGCGCCACGGCAGTCGTCTGCTAATCGAGTTCCGGAGGCGCGTTGCGCACGAGAATTTCGCGCTGCGCCATCGGAATGGTGATCTTGTGTTCCTTGAACAGCCGCCATATGGCGCGATTCACCTCCGAGCGGACGTTGTTCACGCCTTCCTGCGGATCGGAAATCCAAAATCGCAGTTCGAGCTCGATGCCGCTCTCGCCGAATTGCATCAAGCGTGCCACCGGCGGCGGCTCCGGCAAAACGCGGGGCTGTCCTTGGCAGGCGGTGAGCAGGATCTTGATGGCGAATTCCGGATCATCGGCATAGCTCACGCGAATCGGCAGTTTCAGCCGGATCCGCGGATCGGTGTAGCTCCAGTTGATCACGGCGTTGGAAATCAGCTGCTGATTCGGCACCAGCATTTCAATGCCGTCGCGGTCTCGTATCACCACGTAACGTCCGCGCAGCTCCTGCACCCAGCCGAAATTCTCGGTGCTGGTGCCCGCCTGGCCGGACAGGCTGATGACATCGCCCGGTTTGATGGAGCGATCCATGAGCAGTACGAAGCCGCTGACGAAGTTTGCGGCGATCGATTGCAGGCCGAATCCCAGCCCTAAGCCGATGGCACCGGTCAACACCGTCAGCGCAGTCAGGTCGACGCCCGCGGCGTTCAGACCCATGAGAATGCTCAGGCCGATCAAAAATGCGTTGGCGAATTTCGCGATGCCGATACGCGTGGAATGCGCGACGTTGGTGAGTCTTTTCACGCGCCGTTCGACCCAGCGGCTGATCCACGTGGCCGCCAGCATGAAAAGAGTGAGCGTGAATAGTAACTTCAGCACCGACCAGACGGTGATGCGGCTCTTGCCGGCGGCAATCCCGAGACTGTCCAGCGTGCTGATGATGGGGTCGAGCCAGCCCAAGTATTCGGCGGCGATCGCCAGCCAGATCAGCAGTGCAACGCGCGTTTCCCAATTTTGAATCCAGGATTTGCTACCCAGACTGGCCGCGAACAGCAGCACCCCGATGCGCACGACGATATATGCACCGATCAAGCGCGCGGCCGCCCCCAATAAAGTGACGTCGAAGTGCGCCGCCTGTAGCGAACTGCGGGCGAGTAGTACCAGCGCGAGCGCCATGATGACCGGCAATACCGCCACCGTGCCTTGCGCGGTAAAGTAGTCCCACGACAGCGCCATGGGCGGGCCGGGCCTCCGCCGGGCGCGCCGGCGCAGTACCATGGCGACCAATCCGCCAAAACCCACGCACAGCGCCAGCGCCCCGATTTCGATCAACACGCCGCGTGTCGACACAATGTCGAGGAACGCCTCGATGCGCAGCCAGATCTCGGTCATGCGTTCAAATCCGGTATGAGCTGGCTTTCCAGTCGCGCGATTTGGTCTTTGAGGAGCAGTTTGCGGCGCTTGAGGCGTTTCATTTGCAGCTCGTCCACTTTGAAATCCATGCTGAGGCGTGAAATGACGTCGTCGAGATCGCGATGCTCGATGCGCAGCTGGCGTAGGCGCTCGATGTTCTTGAACAAATCGGTATTGACGTTGCTCTCTTCGTCACTCACGGCGAGCTTGCATGTCCAGTTTGGTTAAAGGCCGAAGTTGCGCCACACCGGGGTGACGCACTCGGGTAGCTTAAGGGACCGGCCCAACGGATTCCACGCGTGCGGACTGTGGAAATCCGAGCCCACCGATCCTTGCAAGCCGAAATTCACCGCGAGCGTGGCGCAGGTGTCGATATGCTGCGCGCTGTTGCCGCCGCTGACCACCTCCAGCACCGTACCGCCCGCGGCAGCAAAATCACCGAGCAGGCGCCGGCGCGCTCCCGCCGAAAGCGCGTAGCGATGAGGATGGGCGATGGCGGCCACACCGCCCGCTGCGCAAATCCACCCCACCACGGCCGCAACCGCGGGCCATTCGGGCGCAACATACGCCCGCTTTCCCTTGCCCAGGTATTTGCGAAATGCCGCATCGACCGTATCGACGTGGCCGCCGGCCACCAGGGCATCTGCAAGATGCGTGCGCGTGGGTATACCCGGAACCGCCTGCACGGTGGCGAGCAGTTCGGCGCCCGGCAGCCTGAGTTTCGTGAGTCGCGCGCACATTTCCCTCATACGGGCCCGGCGCAGGTCCGCCTGTGCGCGCAGGCTCGCGCACAGCGGCGGTGAGACGGGATCGATCCACAAGCCCAGCACATGAATGGCCTGGGTGCGCCAGGATGCTGAGATTTCCACACCCGGCACCAGCTGCAATCCACGCTCGCCGGCGGCGCGCTGTGCCTCCTCGAGGCCGGCGACGGTATCGTGATCGGTTAGCGCCAGAACCTGCACGCCCGCGGCCGCCGCGCGCGCAACCAGCTCGGCCGGACTCAAGGAGCCATCGGAGCAACTCGAATGGGTGTGCAGATCGATATTCAGCCCATCGTTCACGACGGGCTGCCCGCAAGCCCCACGGCCTGCAGCTGTTGGCCGGCGAGCACTATGAAACCCTGCGCGCGTTCAAACCCATCGCTGGTGTAGTCGAAGGTATAGGTGCGCAGCAAGCGGCGCTTACCCCGGGAATCTCGACCCAGGCTAAGCCCTGCAAAAGCCACGGTGCCATCCAGGAATTGCACCACGGCGCGGGAACAGGTGTCTCTGGCGATGCGATTGGCGGCCTCCCGCGCATCCATGGATATCTGCCAGACCTTGTAGGCAAGCCCCAGGGCGCCGGCCATCAAGATGAGCAAAGCTAAGTCGTCATTCATGGCCTGAAGCTTAACCTGTCGCGCCATCTTGCGTCGCAACGACCTCTCGCCCTTGGTTTTTGGATATTTGGCCCAAAACTGCCGTCATGGACACGCAAGCCGATGGCAAGAATATGACCAATGACTGGCAGGCGATGATTGCCGTGCGCGTCGATCCCAATGAGATGGTGCGCTACGTGCGCGATCTGATGACGGTCCCGCGCAGCGCCGCCGCGGATACATCGATTAGCATCGCGCAGCGTCAATGGGGCGACACGCCCTTGGCGCGCGCTGCGCACTTGCGCTGGAACGCCCTGAATCGGGCTTTTGGCGACGCCCGGATCAGTCCCTGGACCGCGACGCGACGTCGCGATCAAATTCACGTGCCGGCGGCGCTGATCGGGGCAGCCGGCGTGGCCAAACTCACCATGGCCGAAGATCAGGTGGTATTCGATATTCCGACTTTGCTGGACGCGACGCTGGAATTGTGCGAGGCCGTCGGGCACGCCTAGGCCGGCAGCACGCTCGGGTGGCTGAACGCCACGAAGTCGCCGTTGATCACGCTTTCGCGGCAGTTGTAGCGCAAGCGATGTCCATCCATGCGGGTGACATGTCCGCCGGCGGCCTCCAGTACGGCTTGACCGGCCGCAGTGTCCCATTCCGAGGTGGCGCCGAACCGCGGATACAGTTCCGCCTTGCCTTCCGCAAGCAGACAGAATTTCAGCGAGCTTCCCACTTGGGCTACGACGTGAGGGCCCAAGCGCTCAAGATACGCGGCAGTTTCACTACTCGCATGCGAGCGACTGCCGACCACCCGCAGCGGGCGTTGCGGCGCAACGGTGTGAATGCGGCGCCGCGCGCCGCCCTTGAGAATGTTGAACGCACCGACTCCGGCTGCGCCCCAGTAGGTCAACCCTTGCGCCGGAGCCGCCACCACGCCGAGCAGCGGCTCGTGCTCCACCACCAAGGCGACGTTGACGGTGAATTCGCCGTTCCGCTTGACGAACTCGCGCGTTCCGTCCAGCGGATCGACCACCCATAGTTCGCGCCAAGTCTGCCGCTGTAGCCACGGCGCCGTTGCCGATTCCTCGGACAGAATCGGTACCTCCGGCGTAATGCGCTTCAGACCCTCGATGATGACCCGCTGCGATTCCAAGTCAGCCAGCGTCAGCGGCGAGTTGTCGTCTTTGCG
>DATMKO010000135.1:0-3531 GCA_035571175.1 Steroidobacteraceae bacterium
CCTTCAATGCAGCGCGACGCGGTGATCGCGCTCTTGTAACGCCTGACGCTCGACGTCGGCGCTATGACATGACCCCTGATGCAGCAACGTAACCACGGCCGCACAGGCATCGACGCCCTTGACGCCGCCGTCCGCGGTGGCGGGCGCCGAGCTGGTGTCTTGCAGCAATTGATATGCCGCGGCAGCCGAGAGCCGGGGCGCCTTGGCAAGCATCAATGCCACGACGCCGCTCACCTGAGCCGTCGCGATCGAGGCGCCGCTGGCAAAGTCGTAGTGTCCTCCGGGGAGCAATGTCAGGATCTCGCGTCCCGGTGCGTACAGCACGGTTCCGAGCGCAGAACCAGCAGACTCCGCGCTGGCCACTCCGATGATGCCGGCCTGGCTTAACAGGCCATTTGCGCCTTCCGCGGCGTCCGTGGCGGCGCCCACGAATAGCACGCCGCGCCGCTGGCCCTCGCGAATCAGGTCGCCGAGCAAGGGATCGTCCGGGCCGGCGAGGCTCAAATTGACCACCTGCGCGTGCGCAGCGAATGCCGCCGCCAGTGCCCGCGCCAGAGTGAACGAATTGCAGCGCGCGTCGTCGGCGCCCTCGCGTGCCTGCCAGCACGCCTTGAAAATCAGCAGACGCGCGCTGGGCGCGATGCCGACGATGCCTTCTCCATTGTTCGCGACCGCGGCAATGACGCCTGCCATTTCGGTTCCGTGCCGATCGCGCCGAAATTGCGCGTCGTCGGCATCAACGAAGTTTGCAGCCGCCGCGATGCTGGCGCGCAGATCCGGATGCAGGATGTCTGCGCCGGTATCGATGATGGCGATTTTGACGCCCTCGCCGCGCGACCAGGGATGCGCATCGGCGACATCCATTTGCTGGAAACCGCGCTGCAGCCCGACGTAAGGATCATTGTAGTTCTCGGTGCGCGTGGCAAAGGTTTGCAAAGGCTGCGTCAGCTTGACGCGTGGATCTTTTGCCAAAGCCGCGAGCACGGCATCGCGGTCGCTGCCGGCGGGAAGTTCCAGCACCGCGCAGTGCACGTGCAGCGGCTCGATCGGCCACGCGCTCACTTCCCGCAAGCCATACTCGCTTTCCAGCGCGCGCATCACTTGCCGAGCGTGCGAGGAGGGGCCGTAGTCCGCGGCCGCGTCGTAGCCGCGCGGCGTGCTGCCGGCGCGCGCCACATACGCCACGGGTTCGTTCTCCACCGCGGCAATGATGAATCGCTCGGGCGATTGCGACACTTGATTGCCGAGTGCGCGCGAATCGATACGCACGGGTGCGCTGCTGCACGCGCAAGCCAATGCGATCACGAGGCTGATGGCCGCGTATCGGATCATGGGGACTCGCCCGGTGCCGGCTCCTCCCGGGTCTGTTCTGCGAAGCGAACCGTCGGGTGCTGGCGCAGCAGCGTCAGCGACGAGCGCACGGGACGGCTGGATTTCGCCGCCAACGAATAAACCCCCGCTTCAGTGGGGCCGGAAACGATCCGCAGTTCAGCTTCATCGAGGATTGCCTGCAGTTCAACCAAAGTGATGGTCGGCGCGAACACGGCGCGAATCACTTCATCTCGAGCGTGCGGCGTCGCACTCGTCACCGTGCGGTAGTTGGGGGCAGCTTGCTGCGCGCGGAATTGCACCCAGCGATCGGCCAACAGCAGGCTGATCGTAATCGCCACGACCGCAACGGACGCCGCCATCAAGGCGCGCTTCGGAAAACGGCCGCTGCGAATTTTAACGACCGGTGCTGCGTCCGCGGCAGGCTCTACGCTCTGCAGGGCGTCGAGCCTTGCCTGCAGGCGCTTCAGCGAGGCTGCGGGCATGTACTCTACGGTCGGCGCGCCTTTGATGGCCTCGAATATTTGCTGCTCCACAAGCACATCGGCGCGGCACGCCGCACAGTCGACAATATGCGCATCGACCTTGAGCCGCTCACTTGCGGAGAGCCTCGAGTTGACATACCAGGGAATCAGCGCAGAGACCTCCTGGTGTTCACAGTCTCCGGCAACACGATTATTGGTCATTCGATCCTCGCCCGGCTTTCGCTTGCAGCGCCACCCAAGGCTGGCAGACATTGCCGCAGTTTCTCGCGCGCATGAAACATGCGCGCTTTCACGGTTCCCACCGGGCAATCAGTGATTGCCGCGATTTCCTCCAGTGAATGGCCCATGTGATAGGCGAGCTCCATGGTCAATCGCTGTTCGATGGGCAAGCGACCTAAGCCTTGCTGCAGCCAGTCGTGGATCTCCGTCTCAATCGTGGGATCGATGGTCTGCTCGGGGCACACATCATCCAGGCTGCTGGCGCCGGCGTGATTCTTTTGACGTCGAAACGACTTCAACGCGGTGCGATAGGCGATCCCAATGATCCAGGTGGAGACCTGCGATGCACTGCGAAATTCATTGGCGTTCTGCCAAACCACCAGGAAAGTGTCGTTGATGATCTCTTCGACATTTTCATAACGCCGCGTAAAACGCGACAGGAATCGCGCCAGGCGCCGGTGATAGCTAAGATACAGTTCCTCCAGCGCGCGCCGATCACCCGCCGCGACGGCAGCCAGCAAAGAACTATCGCGTTCTTTCGGCGAATTTTTGCCCAACGGGGTCATTGCGGAAAGCCACTCCATAAGAAGAATCGAGTCTCATCTGTCGTAAGTACCGGGCGCGCGGCAAAGAGTTGCGGCTACGAGGGTCAGAAACGCCAAATCACGGTACCTGTCCAGCGCCCCGTCGCTGCAGCATTATAAAACAATGACTTAGCTTCGGCGGTAGTGTCGACATATGACAACACCAGCGATACCGGCGATAGATCGTAAGCAGCTCCGATACTCCAATACGCATAGCCCGCGGAGAATGGCCCGTCCAGATAGCTGTATCCAATGCCGGCGAGGAAGGAAAGTTTGCCCGCAATCTGCCGTTGCGCGCTGATCTCGGCTGATTTCTCGGATACCCCCATGAGCCTGTCGTAGGGATAAGGGACATATCGCGGGGCGTCCGGCGAGTACTCCAGGCTGATGTGCAGCCAGCCCTGGTAAGCCAGATCGAATTCCAGATCTGCATAGTTGTAGCCCGTTCCGTCATGACTCCACGGGTACGCGTAGTAGCTGGCGAGAACCTTACCCCGCCAATCGTCAGCCACGTTCCAGGCGTATCCGGCAAATCCGCTGAGCTCGACATCCCGAGGTTGGGAAGGATCGATTTGCGCGTTGGACGCAAACACGCCGGCCACAAATCCTGAACTGTTCGAATAATGCACATCCGCTTGCAGCGCCGCTTGATCGTTGGTTCGTGAGATGCCGCGCACGAAGTAATCACTGGTCAGCGCGAGCGAACCGCCCCATACATCCTCCGCCACGCATTGCGCTGATCCCATCAGCGCGCCGGCAAGCAACGCAATACCCCCAGCGAGTAGACGCACTATTTCACGACCGCCAGTCCGCTTGAGAATGCATTTAAGAATCTCGCCACCGCATCGCCGCACAGATTAAACCTTTATCAAATCCTTGGGCACTTACCGTGGCAAATGGGTACATCTGTGAGG
>DATMKO010000136.1:0-3331 GCA_035571175.1 Steroidobacteraceae bacterium
TTTGACCTTGCGCCTGCAAAACGTGCCTTGGGATCAGGCTCTCGACATCGTGTTGCGCACCAAGGGCCTGGACAAGCGCCGCCACGACAACGTCATCATCATCGGGCCCACGGAAGAACTCGCCTCGCGCGAGAAGGCGGAGCTGGCCGCGCATAAAGAGGTGCAGGAGCTATCGCCGATCCACACTGAATTCATGCAGGTCAACTATGCCAAGGTCGCGGACCTGGCAAAATTAATCAGGCCGACAGGGGGCGCCAGCGCAGGCGCCAAGAACTCCTTGCTCTCGCCGCGCGGCTCACTGTCGATCGACGAGCGCACCAACACCCTGCTGGTGCAGGACACGTCGGATAATCTGGCGGATATCCGCCGCTTGGTGCAGACCTTGGACGTGCCGGTCAGACAGGTATTGATCGAAGCGCGCATCGTGATCGTCAGCGACACCTTCGAACGCGACCTGGGCGTACGGTTTGGCATCACCAGCGCGCACCAGGTGAATGGCAACGGTCTTATCGCCGTCACCGGCAACGGCGTCGGCGCGGACACGATTACCGGATCGGCGATCACCAATTTGCAGACCGGGACTTCGCCGTTCCCGGTGGCGACGCCGACCCTCGACAATCGCTACATGGTCAATCTGCCGGCTGCGAATATCAACGGCAGCATCGGCGTTTCGCTCCTTACCGGCAGCACTCTGGTCGATCTGGAGCTGTCGGCGGCGCAAAACGAAGGCAAGAGCGAGACCATATCCTCGCCGCGCGTGATCACGGCGAACCAGAAGCAAGCCGAGATCAAGCAGGGCGTGGAAATTCCCTATCAAGAATCGGCCTCGAGCGGCGCCACCACCACGCAATTCAAGAATGCCGTGCTGTCGCTCAAAGTGACGCCATTGATCACACCGGACAACCGCGTGATCCTCGACCTCGACGTTTCGGACGATTCGGTCGGACAGCAGGTCACCAGCGCCACCGGCGGCAGCGTGCCGTCGATCGATACGCGCGAGATCATCACCCAGGTGCTGGTCAACGACGGCCAGACCGTGGTGCTGGGCGGTATTCTTGATACCACCAAGACCAAGCAGGCCAACAAGGTACCGTTCCTGGGGGATATTCCCATCCTCGGCTATCTGTTCAAGAGCACGACCGATATCAACAACAAGACTGAACTGCTGATCTTCATCACGCCGAAAATTCTGCGTGAGGGATCGAATCTCTACTGACGTCCGCGGACGCGTTTCGGATCAAGGGCGCCCCAGGGGCGCCCTTATTTCAAGACGGACAATCAGGCGAAGCGCTTTAGGTCCGCTATGATCAGCGATGGTCATGCTCACCAAGCGCAATATATTTCTGATCGGGCCGATGGGATCCGGCAAAACGGCGGTCGGGCGGCATCTCGCGCGCCTGTTTCGCTTTACCTTTCATGACAGCGACGCGGACATCGAGGCGAAAACCGGCGTGGATATCGCATTCATTTTCGAAAAGGAAGGCGAGGCGGGCTTTCGCATCCGCGAAAAGGAGTCGATCGATCGTCTGACGCGCCTGGATTCCATCGTGCTGGCCACCGGCGGCGGGGCGGTGATCGATTCGGACAACCGCCGCGCGCTCGCCGAACGCGGCGTCGTGGTTTATCTGGCGACGTCAGTCGATCAGCAGATCGAACGCACGCGGCATGCCCGGCACCGCCCCTTGCTCAACGATGCCAACCCGGAAAACCGGCTCAACGAGCTGATGCAGCGCCGGGCGACGCTGTATGCGGAGATCGCCGATCTTACGATCTCGACGGACGGACGGCGCGTGCAGCTCGTGGCCGAGGAAATCCAGCATGAGCTGCAGCGAGCGCGCGGCTCCTAGTGTTCGTATAATCAACGCCGTGCAAACGCTTCATGTAGATGTCGGGCATTCACGCTATCCCATCACCATTGGTTCCGGATTGCTGACGAATCGCGAGCTGCTGGAGCAGCAAATCCCCGGCCGCGATCTGCTGGTCGTGACCAATGCCACGGTCGCCAAGCTGTATCTTGCGAAATTCACGGGCAGCTTTGCGCAGCGCCACATCGGCGACTGCATCTTGCCGGACGGTGAGCAGCACAAGACCCTGCAAACCGCGGGCTGGGTATTCGACGCGCTGGTTGCCAACAAGATGAATCGCGACGCGACCGTGCTGGCGCTGGGCGGCGGCGTGGTCGGTGACATCGCAGGCTTCGCGGCGGCGTGCTATCAGCGCGGCATCGGCTACGTGCAGATTCCCACCACGCTGCTTGCGCAGGTGGATTCCTCGGTCGGCGGCAAGACCGGAGTGAACCATACCGGCGGCAAGAACCTGATCGGCGCCTTCTACCAGCCGCGGGCGGTCATCGCCGACACCGACGTACTGGCCACCTTGCCCGACCGGGAACTGAAGTCAGGCCTCGCCGAGGTGATCAAGTACGGCTGCGTCTGGGATCCGCTGCTGTTCGATTGGCTTGACCGCAACATTGTCAAGCTGCTGGCGCGGGATGCCGAGGCGCTGAAGTATGCCATCGGCAGGTCGTGCGAGATAAAAGCCATCGTGGTTGCGAGGGACGAACGCGAGCGCGATCTGCGGGCAATCCTCAATTTCGGCCATACCTTCGGCCACGCCATTGAGGCCGCAACCGCCTACGAGAAATACCTGCATGGCGAGGCGGTGGGACTCGGCATGCTGATCGCCGCGGATTTGTCGCTGCGGTTGGGGCTGATCGATGCGCCGCTCAAGGAGCGCGTGCGCGACATCCTGGCGCGCACCGGTTTGCCGACCCAGGCGCCGCGCATCGGGGCCGCCAAGGCACTCGAGCTGATGCAGATGGACAAGAAGGTGCTTGCCGGCGCGCTGCGCGTGGTGCTGCTCGAAAAGCTCGGCCGCGCCATCATCACCGACCAGTTCTCCAAAGCCGCGCTCGACGCCACCCTCAAGGAATATTTCGAATGAACGCGCTGGCGCCCTACGCTGCTCTCGAGGAGCACTCGCGCGGGCGCCGCTACCCGGAACCAGCGCCGCAACGCCGCTCGGAATACCAGCGCGATCGCGATCGCATCGTGCATTCCACCGCGTTCCGCCGACTGGTCTACAAGACACAGGTGTTCGTCAATCACGAGGGCGACCTGTACAGAACGCGGCTGACGCATTCGCTCGAGGTGGCGCAGATAGCGCGCACCATCGCCCGGGCGCTGAAGCTGAACGAGGAATTGTCCGAGGCCATATGCCTCGCGCATGATCTCGGGCACACGCCGTTCGGCCACGCGGGACAGGACGCCCTCAACGACTGCATGGCGGATTTCGGCGGCTTCGAACACAACCTGCAATCGCTGCGCGTGGT
>DATMKO010000137.1:0-2000 GCA_035571175.1 Steroidobacteraceae bacterium
AAATTCGAGATGGACGCGACGCCTGGAGATGCGCTGAACGGCGCGCCGATCGTGGTGTTGGTCGATGGCGGCACGGCCTCGGCGGCGGAGATCGTCGCCGGCGCCCTCAAGGATCAACATCGCGCCAAACTCATGGGGCGCACGACATTCGGCAAGGGATCGGTGCAGACCATAGTGCCGCTGGCCGACGACCGCGCGGTCAAGCTCACCACCTCGCTGTATTACACGCCATCCGGCGCATCCATCAATCATCGCGGCATTGCACCTGACATCGAGCTGCCGCGCGATCCGGCACCTCCGGCCGCGCCTGCCGCCGAGACTGCGCCTCTGCTGCAGCGTGACGCCGAGGTCAGGCGCGCCCTCGAGGAACTGAAGGCGTCGCCGAGCCCGCACGCGCGGCCCGTGACCACCGCGGCTCAAGTCGGATAAGCCCGTGCGCAGCACGCGGTCCATCGAGATTTTGTGTCTGGTACTCGCGGCGCTGGTGCTGGTCTGGTCACGGGCGCTGATCAGCCAATTTTGGCCGGTTCTCGGCTTGCTCGCTGCATTCGCCGCCGCCATCGTGGTTTTTCGCGCGCGCCGTTTCCTTCCGGGACGCACCCGCACCAAACTGCTGATCGAATCTTGGTCGATGCTGCTGTTCATCACCGGCGTGTTGTGGTTCACGGGGAAAGGCGCAAGCCCGCTGCTGAACCTGTATCTCCTGCCCATCATATTGAGCGCGCTCACCCTGGGGCGCTTGGTCACCCTGCTGCAGGTGGCCGTCATTGCGGTTTGCCATTTCCTGCTCGCGCTCGCGACGCCCGGTGTCGAGGTGATCTCGTTGTTGTACGCCA
This sequence comes from Steroidobacteraceae bacterium, assembly GCA_035571175.1. GTDB lineage: Bacteria > Pseudomonadota > Gammaproteobacteria > Steroidobacterales > Steroidobacteraceae > Bog-1198. The sequence continues at coordinate 837 of DATMKO010000137.1, forward strand.
GCCAGGTAGTCGGGCAGCTCGCGCCGTTTCTGCTGGTCGCGTATTTGACCACGACATTGTCGGCGGACATCACCGAGGCGCGCGAGCGCATCGAGAATTTGGCGCAGACCGATTCGCTCACCGGGCTCTTCAACCCGCGCATGTTCAACGAATTGTGGCAGCGCGAACACAGCACCGCGGAGCGCAATCGCGGCATGTATTCGCTGCTGATGATTGACATGGACAAGCTCAAGGAGATCAACGACGCATTCGGCCACGAGGCGGGGAACAGCGCGATCACGCTGGTGGCGCAATGTCTGCAGAGAAGCATTCGCAATACCGATCACGCCGCGCGCTTCGGCGGCGACGAATTTGCCGTGCTGCTGCCGGGCGCTTCGCCCGAGGTGGCGGAGGCCGTGATCAAGCGCGTTCGGCACAACGTCTACAAGACCACATTGGATCTGCGCTCGCGCATGATTCGCTGCAGCGTCAGCATTGGTGTGGTCAGTTACCCCCAGGACGCGCGCGACACGCGCGAGCTTTTGAGCCTTGCCGAACACAAGATGTATCGCGACAAGGAGCTGCGAAGAACCCCCGGCGCCGAGGCAAATGCCTGAAGAAATTGGACTTTTGCAGAAATAATGGCAAAGTTAGCGCTGCGTCACGCCAAGGCTTGGTTTACATATGGTGTGCTTTCGATTGTTAGGTCATTCCCCAAAGAGAGATTAATGCGGTTATTCCATCGAGCGTCTTCGCCTCAGCATGCGGCACATCTTCTTGCAACGCGCACCCTGGCCGGGATTTTTCTCGGCATTCTGGCGCTCAGCGCCACCGCCAAGGACATCGGCGATCCGAAACTGAAGTCCAGTTCCGTGCTCATCGTCGATGAACGCGACTCGACGGTGCTGTATTCGCGCAATCCGGACGTGGCCGCGCCGATAGCCTCAATCACCAAGTTGATGACCGCCCTGGTGGTGTTGGAAGCCAAGCAGCCTCTGGATGAACCCATCCAGATCAGCGATGCAGACCGTGACTTCCCGAAGGCGGCGTTTTCCAGGCTAACCGTGGGCGTCACCCTGACGCGGGGCGATCTGATGCACCTGGCGCTGATGTCCTCGGAAAATCGCGCCGCACACGCCTTGGGGAACAACTATCCCGGCGGCATGCCCGCGATGGTGTCCGCCA
>DATMKO010000138.1:0-11916 GCA_035571175.1 Steroidobacteraceae bacterium
CAAATGAAAAAATAAGTATCGAAGCGCTTGGGCAGCCCCTCCGGAGTGATCCAATGCGCGAATTCAACAAGATCGTCAAGCGCAAGCCGCACGCCATGCCGGATGACGGTTTCCAAAAACGGCTGATCGCTCGATGCATCCCTCGACAGGCTGCCGCCCCGCCCGCCCGGCAATATTGCGGCCTCTTCCCAAGCTTCGCGGCAGGCCGCGATTCGCAACGCGCGCTCTTCGGGGCCGTATGACGCAGCGCCGTGCAAATGCGCCAGCCACGCTTCCGAATAATCTTCCGGTTCGACGACGCCGCCGGGAAATACCAGCGCCGAGGCAAATGGCTCGCGCGCATTGCGCTTCACCATCAGCACTTCGAATGGTTCGTCGCGCACCAGCATAACGGTCGCGGCGCGACGCGGTATCGCAATTTCGGTCCCGTTTTGCTGTTGCACCCCTGTCGACTCGCAATTGCTGGCTGGCTGTCGTTGAAGTTAGCCTAACAATAAATGCGCCATGCGGTCCATCCAGGCCGCCTGCCGCTAATTCAACATTGCTTCGCGCCCGATCACGTCCTTCAGACAGGCGGCGAGCAGAGCCGTGGCGGCATCGAGTTGCTCCGGGGAGAGGCTTGCGTATCCGACCATCAGCCCGGGTTTGGAAGGCGCCACCTGATAGTAGGGATGAATGGGGTACAGACCCAGCCCCCGCTCGGCGGCTCGCGCGACCAGTCGCTTGAGGTTCGGGTAACTGAGGCGCCGAAACCAAACGACAAGGTGCATGCCGCCCGTGGATGGCGCAACCTCAACATTGTCGCCGAGATGGCGAGACAACCCGTCGAGCAGCGACTGGCGGCGAAAGCGGAGTTCGGCAAGCGACTTGCGCAAATGTTTCTCGTAGTGGCGACTCTCAAGAAAAGCGGCCAACGCAGCCTGCTCTATTGACGAGCAGCCAAGGTCATCGAGGGCCTTGGCCATCACCAGGTCATCGCGCAGTGCCGGCGGGGCGACGATGTATCCCAGCCGCAGGCCCGGAAACAGGGTCTTCGAGAAACTGCTGGTATGAATCACGCGCTCGCCGACGTCCAACGATCGAAGCGCCGGCAGTGGACGGCTGTCATAGTGGAACTCGCCGTCATAGTCGTCATCGAACACCCAGCAGCCGTGCGTACTTGCGTACTTGAGCAGTTCGATGCGCCGCTCCAGCGACAAAATGGATCCGGATGGAAACTGGTGCGACGGTGTGACGTAGATCAGGCGCGGCGGTCGCGCCGGCAGCTCGCTGGTGATCATGCCGTCGCCGTCGACGCGCACTCGGACGAGCCGGGCGCCGTGCGCCAGCAACGCGTGATGTACGAGCTCGTAGTGCGGATCCTCGATGACCACGGATTGTCCCTCGTCGAGCACAGCGCGCGCGACGAGGGACAGGGCCTGCTGCGTGCCGCTCACGACGATGACATCGTCCGGAGTGCACGAAACTCCACGTCGTCGCAGCAGGTAATTGACAATGGCGCAGCGGAGCGGATATGACCCCGCAGCATGTGGGTAGCCGGCTTCAGCGCGGGCCGCGGCGGCGAGCAACTTGCGGCGCCACGCAGCGGATAGCTGGGAGCGTACCAGCGGGTCGCCATACTGCAGGTTGTAGCGCGGACCTACCCGCACTCCGGACAGGGTGAACGGGCCGAGCTTGCGCGTCCTGCCACTGTACCGCGACTGGGCGCCCAGCGCGCTGCGCGCAGCCTTGCGCCGTCGCGTCGGCGCGACGCCGGCAACGCGCGTACCCGAACCCGGGTGGGCCACCGCCAATTGTTCCGCGCACAACAGATCATAAGCGCCGAGCACGGTATTACGCGAGATGCCGAGCGCGGCGGCGAGCGTGCGTGTCGCCGGAAGCTGACTCGCCGGATCGAATCCGCCGCCGAGAATCTCGCGCTTCAGCGCGCGCGCCAGCTGCTCGAACAGCGCGCCTTGGCCATCCATCTTTAGGATCATGGTATGTGGTACCTAAAAATAACCATTTGGTGGTACTTGAGGATACCACCAGACTTACCTATTCTCATCCAATGCACATCGGCTGACGAGGGACCGTCCCGGCAATTTCGCGTGGTGGAACTCTGCGACGGAGGATGGGCAGGATATGGAACGAGGCCACGGTCGCATCGCGGCGAGGCGCCGGCAATGAGAGCGCTCATTGTGGACCACGAGCCCTGCGTCCGCGAGACACTTCGCAACCTGTGCGAGGCCGACGGCAGCATCGATGAAGTGAGCGAGGCCGAGTCCGGCGTGACGGCCATAAAGATGATACGTGCCACGCAACCGGATCTGCTGCTGCTGGACGTCGATTTGAACGACATGACCGGCTTCGATGTCTTGCGCTCGCTGCATAACGCCCGACGTCCTCCCGTGATCATGGTCACCGCGCACGAGCAACACGCCGTGGAGGCATTCCGCATCGGTGCGATCGACTACCTGACGAAACCGGTCAACGCCGATCGGTTCGCCACGGCGATCAAGCGAGTTCATGAGCGGCGTAAATCGGCGCTGGTCGCGACGCACGGCCGTCCTGCGTCGAATGTGCAGGGCCTGATTGCGAGCAACTGCCCGCGCCGATCTTCGCCCACGCGATTGATCGGCGAAAATTCGCACCGCTTGTATTTCATAGCGGTCGCCGAGGTGGACTACATAGAATCCTGCGGCAACTATGTGCTGATTCATGTCGGCACGCAGAAATATATCCGCCGCGACACGGTCAAACGGCTGGCTGCGGAGCTGTTCGATGCAGAGTTCGAGTGGATTCGACGATCGACCCTGATCAACCTCGCGCGCGTGGCGTTTGCCGAGAGGCTGGACCATGGCGCTCTCGCGTTTACGTTTGCCTCGGGCGCGCGGCTGGTTTCAAGAACCGGGATCAGGCTGGTGACGACCCAAGGGCGGAGTCGTATTGAGAATGTGGAGTGAGCTGGGGCGATCCTGATTCCAGAGACTGCGACGGGCGCGTGAATGATAGTTCGACCGTTCGACTTCGCACTCTTCCCAGCCGCATGCTGCCGCGCAGGTGCGGGGACCTCCAAAATACAGTCGCGCCCCGTCGTACGATGTGACCTCGGACGTGGTGCAGCCGAGGACCTGAGCGCGCAGAGTTACCATCGCTTGCCCGTCCCGACGAGCGTGGCATAGACAGCGGCGCCGCGACTTCAACGTGTTCCAAGAGCAGAGCCCTCCCAGCGCGCTGCCGCGCGCTATTGAGCTCTCTCAGGCCTGCCTGGCGCCGCGGCAAGAGATTGGTCGCCCCAAGCAGCAAGAAAAACGCCAGCAGCATCGGTGCGTCAAATGCGACTCCTCCCAGGCTGGCGCGCACGACTTGATCCTTGATGTCTCCCGTACGACATCGCGCGCGATAGTACGCCGCCCACTCATCATCGAAATGAAAACGCAGGTGCGCAAGCAATTCGGCGATTGCTGGCTCGTCCTCCAGCGTCAGGAATACATCTCCTCGCCAAGCGGTGGACGCTGCCGGATGAGACCCCTCCGGTATGCCATCGAGGTTGAATTCGGTAACAACCGGGGACAGATAAGCCGTGTCGTCGCGCATGGACCAAAAGGTGCGAATCTGTCCGGAACGGCAATCGGGAACTGCTGTGACCAAGGCGCCCCCTCGTTGCGCGCCGTCGCGCGACCGGACTGCCAGGGTGGGAATTTCCGCAAGCGCGTGGCGACGGGGCGCGTCCGCCCACTCCACCCAGACGGACCAAGACGGGACGTGGATCAGATCCAGACAGGCGCTCAAACGATCGCCTTCGGCATATGCGAGCTGCGTGGCGCAGCGCACGAGTTCGTCCGAGAGTACATAGCGCAATGGACAAGCGCGGATGTCGTTTTTGAATCGGTCCGCTGTCGGCAATGCACGGCCGTCGTCCGAATGTATCGGGATGCTGCGGGCTTGCGCGATGAGATCCAGAAGTCGCATTGGATGCGAATACCGAAGCTGTGCGTTCAAAATTTGGCGCTGAACGCCGCATATAGCTGCCGACCCAGCGTGTCATAGGTTTCGTAAGTATTTGCCTGGCCGCCCGCAGTGATTTCGCTGGTCACGATCGGCGGATTCTTGTCGAACAGGTTGTTCACGCCGGCGCGCAATTGCACTTGCTTCAGGACGTTCCAACTCACCGAAAGATCCAGATAGTTGTACGCCGGAATCTCCGCATTGAAGTAGTTGTACGCCCCGAATTCCGCGTAAGCGAGCGACGGGTAGTAGCTGTTGTTGTCGAGGGACACTTTGCCGATGTAGCGCCAGAAAGCCGATACTTCCACATCCCACGGCGTAGACCAGGTCATGCGCAGGTTCTGCCGCCATTTCGGATTGATTGTCTCGCAGGTGGACCCGAACAAACCGGAGCAGTCGTAGGTCAACGATTGCGGCGATGGCGTCGTGTAGTTGTGCAACGCATACGTACCGCTCAACGAGAACAACAATGTACCGAACCTATCGAGCGGTAGCCTGTAGTTCGCCTGAAGATCGAAGCCGCTCACCAATTCCGAGCCAATATTGACGTTGGTCTGGATGATGTAGCCGCCACCGGCGACAGTGGCACCCGTCAGGCCGCCGGTTGTCGGTGAACGCACGATCTGGCTGCAATACTGCGGCAGACCCGTTGCCAGACATTGCTGCAATAGGATGGAGGCGGGATATTCGCCGATCTCGTCCTTGAGATCGATGTGGTAGTAGTCGATGCTGGCGGTGAAGTTCGGCAGCGACGTCGGTGTGATGTTGAAGCCCATCGTGTATGAGATCGCGACCTCCGGCTGCAGGTTCGGATTACCGCCGGTGAGCGCGGACACCTGGTTGGCTACCAGCTGCGGTATGGTGCCATTTGCGTACTGAGCGGGGGTCACGCCGGTATGTTCGCATGCGGCCAGGGACGCAGTGATCGGGGGTGCACAGGGATCGGCACTGAAGCCTATACCGCCCACGTTCGGCGGATTGTACAGCTCGACGATGCTCGGAGCGCGGATGGCGCGTTGAAACGAACCGCGGAAACGGAAGTCATCGAGCGGCGCATACTGCAACTCAACCTTATAGGTGTTGACGATACCCGAGGTCGTGTAGTCCGAGCGGCGGATGCCGGCATCGACCACGAGATCTTTCACCAAGGGCTTGCCCTGCATGAGCGGAGCGCGCAACTCGATAAACTCCTCGGTGACACCGATGCCTTGGTTAATGGGAGCCGAAGCGCCACCGAAGCCGGACAACTGACCGCCAAGTTCGGCCGCATCTGGCTGGAAGTCTTCCGTATCACGGCGATCTTCCGCCCCCACGTTGATGGCGATGCCATCGTTTGCGGTGGGTAGCCGGATGCCGTATTTACCGAGCTGACCGGTGATGTCGCCATGCACGATGCGTTCAGTCACCGTACCGTACGCCGTGCCGCTCAAATACAGATACTGGAGCTGTTGCGGCGTGATCGGGCCGGTGCCGAAAATATTGTATGGCACGCAAGAGCCACCGCTGATGCAGACCGGATTGGCAAGCGTTCCGGTAACCTGCAGGGCGTTATCGATATTTTGAAAATTCAGATAATTGTTGTTCGACGTGAACAGGGTCGAGTAGTAATACGATCCGTAGGCATCGTAGCTCCATGCGGTCGCGAAATCCCCCGTCGAACCCAGCACCGCACGGTAGTTCGTGTGCTCGAAGTAGGTATTGCGTCCTTCGCCCTCGACGTTGCGGCGGCCGATGCGCACGTTGGTGCAATTCGGCGAAAGCACCGCCGTACCGCCCGGCGGGGTCGTGAATGAGCATGGCGTGCCCGGGGCGGCGGCGGCCGCCGCGATTTGTGCCGGCGAACAAAGCACCGACGCCTCCTGCGCGCTGAGCAGCGGATTGTCGCAATTGATATTGTAGTTGCCGCTGATGGGATCATTCGGGTTGCTGTCCTTGAACAATGCCGACGGCGCGATGAATTGGGTGGTCTTGTCGTTCATGAAGTTGAATTCCATATAGGGCTTCACGGCATCGTTGAGATCGAGATGACCCAACACACCTCCGGTGTAACGCTGATCTTCGCGGGCGATGTAAATGTATGGCTGCGAGTTGAATAGCGCCGGTGGGTTCTGGCCGGCCGCCGGCCACGGTAGCAGTTGATTGCCCACGACCCCGAATTGGGCGCTGGCGTTGACCGGATTGGGAGTCCATTGGTTCGAGTTCGATGACCCGGTGCAAACAGCTCCAGTGAGCGTGCTGTTTGCGTCCAACTGACAAGCGCCGAAATCGCGCGCGCCGCTGGTCACGGGGTCGGAGCTCAAATATCCCAAATAGCCCGTGATATTACCTGCGCCGTCGGCGAAGTTTGTCCCCATGATGACATCGAAGTTGCGATTGCGGCCATCTTTGACGGAGCCCGTCGGCGGGGTGCTGCCGAATGCGGTATTCAGACCTTGCACGAACGAATTATTGTTGTTGTGCCAGTCTTCGCCGATCTGGCCATCGATCTGAATGCCTTGAAAATCCCTCTTCAATATGAAGTTGACTACACCGGCGATGGCGTCCGAGCCGTAGGTCGCCGATGCGCCGCCGGTAACCACATCGATCCGCTCGACCATGAACGTGGGTATCTGGTCGAGGTCAGGTGCCGGTGACGCAATGGCGGTGTTGGCATCACCCACACCCAAGCGCCGGCCATTGATCAGCACCAGCGTTCGATTCGGGCCGAGACCGCGCAAGTCCGCGGTAGTCAAGCCGCCAGCGGTCGTGAGGCCGCTGGTACGGCCGCTGAAATCCTGCCCCAGGGAATTGTTGAAGTTCTGCGGCAACTGATAAAGGATGTCGCTGATATCGTTTTTACCGGTCAGCAAGATATCCTTCGCGGTGATGACCTCGATCGGGCTCGTGCTTACCTCGTTCGGCGCCGCAATGCGCGATCCCGTCACCGTGATCTCCTGGATTTCGGCCGTTTCCGGTGTCGACAGCGCCGCCTGCTGAGACAGCGCGGGCAGGCCGACCAAAGCCATCGCCCCGCCCAAAACAATGCACTGGAAATTGCGTAGAGGCATGCTGTGATTCGTCATCATGAGACTCCCTATGCCAGGTCCTGCACGCGCTCCGATTGGAGTTGGTCCGCTCCAAACGACGGCGGCCACTGATTTGCGGCCAGAGCTTAGGCGAGATGATTACGGTTGCCGTCGCGATGTGATGAAGTCACCGAAAGCGTGACAGAGCTTGGTTGCGTAGGGATCGGCGCTGGTGCCGGAATCGACGAGCGGAATTACCGTGGAGGTCGAACGCTATGAATCACCGACGGTCGCTGCGGCGGAAGTGCGTTCGCGCGTCACGCTACGACGCGGCTATGACATTTCGGCAAGTGAATAGTCCGCGGCGATCGTCAATGCGCGAGTGGTGTAGGACGAATTTGAAAGTGCACTACCAGCGGCTTGGTGCCCTTGCCGCCTTCCTTGTGCCACGGGGTCCGATCCCCACTGGTGATCCAGATGCCGCGCCCCTTCCATCCCGCTGCGGCATCATCGATACGGCCTTCGAGACCCTTGGCATAGAAGCCGAGCGGATAGGGAATGCGCAGCGTCACGAATTTTCCATCCACCAGCGCATGCACGCCGTCGAATAGATTACCGGTGGCAATAGGCACATTCGCCCCCAATCCCAACGTATCGTGCTGATCCACCCAGGTGTAGTAACTCGACTCGACGCTCATTTGCGGCACGTTCACGAATCCCGGCCCCGGCAAGCGATGGAAGCTCCAACCCTCGGGGCAGTGGTCACCGGTCGCGGTCGGGCCATTGAGCGGCCCTGAGCATTTGCGCCGGTCGAATTCCCCCAGGTGTCCGCTGGCGAGGGACACCCAGACCACGCCGTGGCGGTCGATATCCGCGCCGCGCACGCCGAAGCCGGGCGCAGGCACATTGTAGATCTCGCTGAGCCTGGTTCGCGGATCGAAGCGGACAATCGCACCCGGATAGCGAAACGCGACTGAGCCCCACACGCTGCCGTCCGCAGGACTCGGCATGACGGCATAAAACCCGACCGCCAGACGCTGATCAAGCGTGGGGTCCGCGGGTTGGCCCGGTTCAGTCCACGCATCGAGTTTGCCGTTGCCATTGAGGTCGAGCACCACGGGCGCCCAGCCCTGGGAAGCCGCCGCATCGCCGGTCTGATCGAATTTCTTGGTATCGAACCAGCCCACCACATCACGAGCGCCGCTGGTCCAGAGAGTGTCGTTGGCGTCCTCGGCAAATTGCAGATGATGAGTACCGAAGCAGGTATCGACGAATGTGTATTTGCGGCTCTTCGGCTCGTATACCGCGAGTTGGCGCTCCGACGTGTTGAGGGGAAAGTCCTTGGCCGATGGATGACTCGATCCCTTCTTGCAAAATGACGGATTGTCGGCGGCGCGAATCCGCGCGGTGTACCAGACGCGGCCGGACGCATCGAGCATCGGGTTGTGGGCTATCGCCTGGGAGGCCCAGATTCGCTCCTCGCCCCAGTACGGCGAGGCGCCAAGCACCGGGTCGTCATGAGTGGTCGGCGTGTTCGCGTCGCGCACCGTCGCCTTGAACGTGCTGGCGAGGTTATGCAGAGGATCGAGCACCGGAAAATCATCGCTGCTGAGTTCCGGGGTACCGTAAAGCAGACCATAGCCGTTGACAGTTGGATTTCGCCGATCGGTTCCCGACAGGTCATGCAGATACGCCTTGGCATCCGACCAATCGCGCACCGTTGCGACCACATTGCGCTCGATGCCGGTGGGCCGCGCCGGCGCAGTTGCCGGAAGTTCGCCGGCTGCGATGCGATCGGTCCAATCCGCGAGATTGTGAATCGGAATACCCGCAAGCGCACCTTGTGCGATGCTGATCATCTGGCTGCCGGCTTGTCCTGACTGCAAGCGCTTGAGCCACGCCTCCTGCGATGACCTGAATGTGCCGAGGGTTTTTGGAATGGTGCGCGTCGCCAGATTGCCGAGCTGATGACAGCCGACGCAGCCCATGTTTTTCATCCACATCAGATAGCCGTTGCGGCCGCCCGGCAGCGCTGCAACTTGCGCGTCCTCGGGGATTTTCATCATCGCGTACCAATAGGCGGCGGGATAGATTTTGGCCGCCGCGGCCGCGTCCGGCGCGACGCTGGCGGCAAGCTCGACGCGCTGACCGGGTGTTGCATCGACTGCGGAGGAATCGGCGAGACCGTAACCGCGCACCCAGATGCTGTACTTTGCGCGCGGCAGTTCGGGTATCAGGTAGCGGCCGGCTTCGTCGGTTACGACGATCTTGGCGAATCGCGTCGGGAAATCGTGGGTTTCGGCGATGACCCAGACTCCGGCTTCCGCGCCGCGCGGACTGCGAACGATGCCGCCAATCTCGTCAGTCGCGATCCGCGGCTGGACGTCTGCGGCTGGCGCGCCGGCCATGCAGCACAGCAGCACTGCAGCCACACCGATAGCTCTGACCATACGTGCCGATCCCGGGCCCTTTCTTGCAATTCGCGCATCTTACGCGGGCAGCACAATGATCGTCGAGGTCTCGAGACTCTCGTCACGCAACCGCAATTTCCTGGACACTTGCACGCAATGATCGGCGGTTAGTCTGTGTTTTATCCACTTGGCGTCGGGTTGTCGGCGGGCGGGCTGATCGCAGAAAACGGATGGTTCGCGGTCAGCCCGCCCTGCGCGTCGCTGCACGACCATTCATCCCCATTCCCGGGGGATAACCCTGTGCATAACCAGATTGTGAAATCAAAACGACACAATCTTTCAGCCGCTTATGTTGATCTGTCGAAATTTTGACCACTCAAGTTTTAGGCCAACGGTCCAAACCCTTAGCGTTTCGATTTGCGGCGTTTCTTCTTCGGTTTCTTCTTCAGTTTCTTTTTGACCAATTTCCCCTTGACCACTTTCTTTTTCACTTTGCGCCGCATGCGCACCAGCGCATCGATAAGATCATCGACCGCTTCATGTTTTTTCGCCTTGCGTCGCATCCAGACGAGAGCGTCGAGTAGATCGTCGACAACTTCCTGTTTTTTCGCCATGCAGCATCCTAGGCGAATAACCCTGCATCGCCAACAAATTTAGTCGGCCAGCACCTTCATCGCAATGCAGCATTGCTGGCAAATCCCGACCGGCAACGAGATCATCGCGCATTCAATTGAATCGACTTAATTTCCGATCTGCTGCGGCCGCAGGTGGAGGCGCTCTAACAACTCCTGAAAGCGCTGATCCAAATGCAAACCGTAAAATACCGGATCCACGGCGAGATATGACATCCACACAGCGCGATCTGCGTAGGCAATTTCCAGCCATTTGAAGCTCTGTTCCTTGTCGTTCAGAGCGGCGTAAATTTGCGCCAAGCCGTACGGCGATACATAGCGCGCAGCAGAGATCGTTTGTAGCTGAGCAATGACCTGCAGCGCCTCGGTCTTGCGCCCCGCCGCAGCATGAGCGACCCCGACCTGAGCCAAATACAGCGGGCTGTTCCCGGAGAGGCTGGCTGCGGTTTGCAACTCAGCGAGCCCTTGCTCGTGCAGCCCTGCTTGAACGTAATTTTCGCCGAGCACCAGGTGAGCGGCTGCGAAGTTTGCGTCCAAGTCTACGGTTTTCCGGGTTTGTTCAATGGCGAGATCAAATTTTTTTGCCAGGTAGTAACGCAATCCAACCCAGGTGCCGATCATGAGGTTCAGCGGATCAATTTCCAACGCCTGCAGCGCCTCGCGCAGTGCCTCGTCGTGCCGGCCTGTCACTGATAGATTATCTCCGTACCAATGGTGTGCATTCGCATACCGGGGGTCCAATAACAGCGCACGTTTGAATTCGGTCTCCGCTCCAGACCATTCCCACGTGTGATCAAGTACCAGACCCAGTGAAGCATGAGCTTCAGCGGACTGCGGATCAATCTCAATGGCTTTGAGCGCCGCTGCATGTGCCTTGGGAAGCGCCTCCGCCGGAGACTTGAAACCGTGCCAGGCGAGTCCGCTGTTGCAGTCGGCCAATCCTGAATAAGCGGCGCCGTATGCCGGGTCCTTGTCAATTGCCTGCTGGAAGTAGATCACGGCCTTCTGCATGCCGTCCGCGGTCCGTTTGTTCCAGTAATAGCGGCCTTTCAGGTATGCCTCATAGGCCTCTGGATTCAGCGTGGCCAGGCCTGCCGTTCCCTTCTGTTGTCCCGGCGTCAGTGTAATGTGGATTTGGTGTGCGATCGTTCGCGCCGCCGAGTCCTGCAGTGCCAGCATGTCCTTGAGTTCGCGGTCATAGCTCTCGGTCCAGAGATCGGTCTGGTCTCGCACCTGAATCAATTGCACGGTAATTCGCACTCGATTGGATTCGCGTCGTACGCTGCCTTGAACGAGGTAGTCGGCATGCAGCTCATTGCCAATTTGGTTCATTGGCAGCCGGCTGCCCTTGTACTTTGCGACCGAACCACGGGCAATGACGGTGAGCCGCTGCGGATTCAGCTTGCCAAGCTGAGCGATCATCTCCTCGGTCAAGCCATCGCTGAAATATTCCTGGTCCGGATCGCGACTCAGGTTGTCAAACGGCAGAACCGCCAAAATCACTTTTTCAAAACGAGGTTCCGCAGGCATCGCCGCATGCCACGCCCAGTACGCCGCCGCCGTGAGCAGCACAGCAGCCGTCAAGCCGATCAATGCATTGCGCAGCGTACGCGAACCGCCTTGAAAACGCTGCTGGGATTCGTGCTCCGGCGGCGCGCTTACGGGCGCCACAAACCGATACCCGTGCCTGGCGACGGTCTCGATGAATCGGGGAGTGTCCGCCGAATCTCCCAAAGCATCGCGCACTTTTTTGATCGCGTTGTTCAGGCCCTGATCAAAAGCGACATACACATCCGTGGGCCATACGCTCTTCTGCAAGTCCTCCCTCGTGACCACCTGACCAGCGCGCTCAACCAGCAATGCGAGCACGCGAAACGG
>DATMKO010000139.1:0-4998 GCA_035571175.1 Steroidobacteraceae bacterium
GCGAAGGACGGCTGCGGCTCTGGTGCATGGGACCGATGTTCCGGCGCGAAAGGCCCCAGGCGGGCCGCTATCGCCAGTTCCATCAAATCGATGCGGAGGCATTCGGCTTCGCGGGACCGGATGTCGATGCCGAATTGATCCTGCTGTCGCACCGTTTGTTGAAGCGCTTGGGGCTCGGCCAGGTGAAGCTGCTCTTGAACTCCCTGGGAACACCGGTTTCGCGCGCGGCTTACCGCGAAACCCTCGCCGCGTACTTCGGCGCGCAGCGGGAAGCGCTCGATGAGGACAGCAAGCGGCGTTTGACCGGCAACCCGCTACGCATTCTCGACAGCAAGAACCCGGCCATGCAGCGCATCATTGCCGGGGCGCCGCGCATCCTCGATTCTCTGGACGGGGAGTCGCGCGAGCACTTCGAGTCGCTGTGCGCCCGGTTGCACAGTGCCGGCATCGAGTATGATGTGGAACCGCACCTGGTCCGGGGACTGGATTACTACACTCGAACCGTGTTCGAGTGGACCACCGACGCCCTGGGTTCGCAAGGCACGGTGTGCGCCGGCGGGCGCTACGACGGATTGGTGGCCCAGTTGGGGGGCGCCGACACCCCGGGGATCGGCTGGGCCATGGGGCAAGAGCGCATCGTCATGCTCCTCCAGAAGCAGAATTTGAGCCTGCAGCCGCAGCGGCCGCGTGTTTATTTGGTGCTGGCCGGGGAACGGACCGAGATTCAGGGTTTCAAATTGGCGGAGCAATTGCGTGATGCGTGGCCCGATCTGTCCCTGCAGATCAATCTGGGCGGCGGCAGCATCAAGACGCAGTTCAAGCGCGCCGACAAGAGCGGCGCTGACTTTGCGCTGGTTTTGGGCGATGACGAGGTGGCGCGTGGGGTGATCGCGGTGAAGGCATTGCGCCAGGAGTTGGCACAAGAGGAATGCCCTGTGGACCGAATCAGTGAACGCATCGGCATCTTATTGGGTCTGAGGGCGGAGAAAGCGGAGTAGCTATGGCAGAAGAATATTTGACCGACGATGAACAGCTCGAAGCTGTCAAGCACATGTTCAAGGAATACGCGCCGTGGATCGTTGGCGGCTTGGTCCTCGGCCTCGGCGGTTGGTACGGGATTCAGTTCTATAGGTCGCATCAGAACGAGCGCGCATTGCAGGCAGCCGCGCAGTTCGAGCAGATGACCTTCGCAATGCAAGCCGACGATCACAAAAAATCCAGGGCTATCGCCGATGGACTGGTCAAGGATTTCCCAAGTTCGCCGTATGCCGATCAGGCGCAGCTGGCGATCGCTCGGATGAGCGTCGAGGACGGCCATTCGGCCGATGCCGTGGCGCCGTTGACCCAGGTCATGGATAACTCCAAGGACGCGGAGCTGAAACAGATCGCTCGCCTTAGGCTTGCACGGGTGCTGATCGATCAAGGCAAACCCGACGATGCGATCAAGCTGCTTGCCGCAGGGACGCCCGGCAGCTTTGCTGGCCGCTACCACGAGGTGCATGGCGATGCGCTTTACGCGAAGAAGGACATCGCGGGCGCCATTGCGGAATATAACGCGGCCTTGAGTGCCGGCGATGGCGGGGCGGATAGCGCGCTGCTGGAACTGAAGCTCGCCGATCTTGCCTCCAACGAAAAGGCCAAACCCTGATGCGCTTATTGTTTTCCCTGAGTTTGGGCGTGCTGCTCATGGCCGCCGGCTGCAGCAAAGACAAAGACGTCGAACCGCCGGCGAAATTGGTGGATTTTCCGGCAACGCTGCCGGTGAAGAAAATCTGGAGCAATAATCTCGGCGGCGGCAAGAAGGAGATCGTGCTGCGGCTGGGGTTGGGCCCGGCGCTCGACAATGGCCTGGTATTCGCGGCAAACCACAAGGGCGAGCTGCTCGCGGTGTCGCTCGAGACCGGCAAGCGCGCCTGGGTGAAGAAACTGAAAATACCGTTGTCGGCTGGGCCCGCCGCGCGCTTCGGCATGGTTGTGGTAGGCAGCAGCAAGGGCGCGATCGTCGCCTTGGACGGCGCCACCGGCCGCGAGCTGTGGCGCGCGAAGGTCAACTCCGAACTCCTCTCCGCTCCCGCCATCGGTGAGAAGGTCGTGGTGTTCCGTTCCGTCGACGGCCGGTTGCGCGGCTTCGATGCGCACAGCGGCGCGGAAATGTGGTCGGCGGAGCAGCAGGTGCCGCGTTTGAGTCTGCGCGGCACCGCGATTCCGACGATCGCCAAGGATGTGGCGATCAGCGGATTCGACAATGGCAAGGTCATGGCGGTGTCGCTCAATACCGGCGACACACTGTGGGACACCACCCTGGCCTCGCCGCACGGGCGCACCGAACTCGATCGGCTCGCCGATATCGATTCCGGGGTCCAAGTGGTCGGCGACAACGTGTTTGCTGCCGGATACCAGGGGCGTACCGCAATGCTGGCGCTCGATTCCGGGCAGCTATGGTGGTCGCACGATATGTCGAGCTACCGTGGCTTGGCGGTCGACGACGATAAACTGTACGTCACGCAGTCGGATGGTACCGTCATCGCGATGCGGCAGCGCGACGGCGCCGAGGTGTGGCGCAACGATAAAATAAGGCGGCGCGCCTTGAGCGCGCCGGTGGTGCTCGGCAGCGCCATCGCCATCGCGGATTATCAGGGCTATGTGCATTACCTGGATAAGAACAGCGGCGTATTCGTCGCGCGAGTGCGAACCACCAAACAGCGCGTCTCCAACCCCCTGGTGGGTGCCGACAACATCGTCGTGGTGCTGACCGACGGCGGGACCCTGGCGGCGTTCCGGGCCACTCCTCGTGCGGCGCCCGCGGCGGTGGCCGTGCCCGCACCAGACGCCGCGCCACCTTCCACCGAGAGCGCTGCTCCCGCCGCAACCCCGACTCATCCCCCGCCTTAGCTCAATGCTGCCGGTAGTTGCATTGATCGGTCGGCCGAATGTGGGCAAGTCGACCCTGTTCAATGCCATGACCGGCACGCGCGATGCGTTGGTTGCGGACCTTCCCGGGCTCACGCGCGATCGGCAGTACGGGTTTTCGCGCCGTACCGAAGTCCCCTGCATCGTGGTTGACACCGGCGGCCTGGTCGAAACTGCCGGCGCCAGCGCCATCGAGAGTTTGATGGTCGAGCAGACGGCGCGCGCCATCAGCGAGGCCGACCGGCTCATCGTGCTGGTGGACGGCCGCGCCGGAATCACTCCTCAGGACCAATTCGTGGCGCAACTGGCCCGCCGCAGCGGCAAGCCGCTGTGCTTGGCGGTCAATAAAACCGAAGGCTTCGATCAGGACATGGCGGTGGCCGATTTTCACCAAATGGGATTGGGTGAACCGCATGCGATTTCCGCAGCCCACGACCAAGGTGTGATTTCCCTGCTCGAGACCTCGCTGGCGGGCTTGAGTCCGGATCCCAAGGACGGGCCGGAGATGTACGGCGTCAAGGTGGCGGTGATCGGCCGTCCGAATGTCGGTAAGAGCACGTTGATCAACCGCCTGCTCGGCGAAAATCGCATGGTGGCCTACGATCAGCCCGGCACCACCCGCGACGCGGTGCTGGTGCCGTTCGAACGCGACGGCGAGCGCTACACCTTGATCGACACTGCCGGCGTACGGCGCCAATCGCGGGTCGAAGAAGGCGTCGAGAAGTTCAGCGTCATCAAGACGCTGCAGGCGATCGAATCCGCGCATGTGGTGGTCGTGGTGATGGATGCGCACGATACGGTTGCGGAGCAAGACGCGAGCCTGCTGGGCACCGTCATCGAGCAGGGCAGAGCTTTGATTCTGGCCGTCAACAAGTGGGACAACATACCCACGGAACAGCGCGATCTGATCCGCCAACAGCTCGAGCAGCGGCTGCAGTTTGCGGATTTTGCACCGCTGCATTTCATATCGGCGCGGCACGGCAGCGGCGTCGGCGAACTGTTTGCCGAGGTGCGCCGGGTGTACGCAGCCGCGATGCGCGATATGAGCACGCCGGATTTGACGCGCGTGCTCGAGGCAGCCATCGAAAGCCATCAGCCGCCCTTGGTGAGCGGGCGCCGCATCAAATTGCGCTACGCGCATCAGGGCGGGCGCAATCCACCCGTAGTGGTGATACACGGCAATCAAACCGATCACGTGCCGGATGCCTATCGGCGCTACCTGGTCAATGTTTACCGCAAGGCCTTTGATTTGCGGGGCACGCCGGTACGCGTCGCATTCCGCGGCGATGAGAATCCCTATGCCGGCAAGCGCAATCCGTTGACGCCTCGGCAGGTGCGCAAGCGCAAACGGCTGATCCAACGCAATAAGCGGTGATGTAGACTAAGCGCAGTTTCGGACCGCACAGTCAGGATGCACGCGTGCCGCAATTCACTCGATCAAAATGGTTCCGAATTGCGGCCGCAGTGCTGCTCCTGATTGCGCTGTATGCGCTCGCGGGATTCTGGCTGGCGCCGAAGCTTCTGCGCAACGCGCTGCTGGATGAGATCCCGAAGACGCTCGGATTGAAGCCGGCGATCGGCGCCATCCGCATCAACCCGTTCCTATGGCAGCTCGAAGTCAAGAATTTCTCGCTAAGCGATCCCGGCGGCGAGCAGCTGCTGGGCTTTGAGCGCTTTTTCGTCCAGTTCGAGCTGTCCTCGATTTGGCATCGAGCCTATACATTCGGCAACATCGATATCGCCGCGCCCTTCGTCAATGCGGTGGTCGCAAAAGACGGCCGCCTGAATCTGCTGCAGCTCGCTCCAAAATCAGCGCCGCCCAAGCCCGAACCCGCACAGAAAAACCGCGAGTCCATTCCGTCATTGAGGATTCGTTCGTTCAAGGTCTCCCAAGGGCTTGTCACGTACGATGACCGCAGCCGGCCGTCGCGCTTTGCGGCGCAATTGCAGCCGATCAACTTTGAATTGCGCGATTTCACCACCGGGGTGGATGGCGGGCGCTTCACCTTCAGCGGTGCATCCAAGCTCGGTGAGCGGCTGGAGTGGCATGGGCATGTGTCGGTACAACCGATCGAATCGGACGGCGAA
>DATMKO010000140.1:0-4183 GCA_035571175.1 Steroidobacteraceae bacterium
ACCCTTGGATTTGAGCAAAGTGAAGCTCGAGCAGTTTCAGCCCGAGTTTCTGGACATCGTCCGCAAGAACACGACCATCGACGGAAAATTGTATGGCCTGCCCTATCTATGGGGGACCGATGGGCTGGTGGTGAATGCCAAGCGCACCAAGGTCGCCGACTATACGGATCTCTGCCGGGCGGATCTCAAGGGAAAAACCGCCGTCCGCTTGAAGCGCCCCACCTTGATGGCATTTGCATTCGCCTCCGGCAAGGATCCGTTTGCCCTATACGGCGACCCGAAGGCCTATGCCGCCTTGATGGATCAAGTCGGTGCCGCGCTGATCGCTTGCAAACCCATGTTCAAATTTTTCTACGACAACAAGGATCAGCTTCTGAACGGCATACGCTCCGGCGAAGTGATTGCCGCCATGATGTGGGATACGGGAGGCTGGACCCTCAATCGCGAAAATCCCGACATTCAGTTCGTGGTACCGCGTTCGGGTGCCCTTGGCTGGCTCGATACCTTCGTGCTGCCGGCGCGGGGCAAGAACGATGCCGCAGCCTACGCATGGATCAATTTCACCATGCGACCGGAAAATGCTGCGCGCGTCATCAAGTCGGTGGGCAGCTTCTCCGCCGCCAAGGACACCGCCTCGTTGGCGGATCCGCGCCTCAAAGCGCAGTATGCCGCGACCTTTCCCAATAACGACCTGAAAGCAATTCATTGGTATCCGGCGATCCCCTCTGGATTGGAACAATTGGAAGGGCGCGTCCTCGACCGCATCAAGGCAGCCAATTGAGCACTCCCGATTTGACCGCCGAGCGGCTGGTGAAGCGATTTGCGGATCACCTGGCCGTGGACTCACTGTCTTTTTCGGTGCAACGGGGCAGCTTCTTTTCGATCCTGGGACCGTCGGGCTGCGGCAAGACGACACTGCTGCGCATGATTGCCGGATTCATCGCGCCGGACGAAGGTGACATCGCCATCGGCGGCAAGAGCATGTCCGGAGTGGCGCCAAACCGGCGACCGGTCAATATGGTGTTTCAGCAGCTGGCGCTGTTTCCCATGATGTCGGTGGGCGAGAATGTCGCGTTCGGGCTGGCTCGCCGCGGCATGGATCGACAGGAAAGGCTGCAGCGAAGCAACGCCATGCTGGAGCGCGTGGGCCTTGCGGGAGCTTCCGCCAAGCGCGTTGACGAATTGTCGGGGGGGCAACGCCAGCGGGTGGCCATCGCGCGCAGCCTGGTCCTCGAGCCGACACTGCTGCTGCTGGACGAGCCCTTGGGCGCGCTTGATTTGAAGCTTCGCGAGCACATGAAAATCGAGTTGAAGCAATTACAGGCGGCTTTCGGCACGACGTTTGTTTATATCACCCACGATCAATCCGAGGCCTTGGTATTGTCCGATCACGTGGCCGTGATGCATCAGGGACGCTTCGAGCAAATCGGCACACCGCAGGATCTGTACTATCGGCCGCAGACACCCTTCGTTGCAGGTTTCGTCGGCGCGAACAATCGCATCGTCGGGCGCGCCACCGTGCGCAACGGCGCAATGACCGAAATGACGACGGCGGACGGCTGGAGCATGCGCGCGCTTCAATATGGCGATAGCGCCGTCGGCGACGCAGTTGAAGTGTTCGTGCGTCCGGAGATTGCAACTCTCGCGCGCAGCGCCGCGGATTTGCCGCCGGATCAGCCCGCGCATTCCGGCGAAGTGCAAAGCGTGCTCTTCGATGGGGCGAATTCCGCGGTGCTGCTGCAGGAGATCAAGACGCGCCGCGAGTTCCGCATTGCGCTGCCTCAGACCGGACAGTTTTCCGACTTGCGGCCGCACGAAAAAATCGCCTTCAGCTTTGACCCGCAGCGCGCGGTGTGCTTCGCGGCGCGCAGCGGCGTGACAGTCTGAATGGCTGCCGCGCCGGCTAAAACTCCGGGGCAGGCGCCATTGGTACTGGGATTGCTGCTGGCGCCCGCGCTGTTCTGGCTCTTGGCATTGGTGCTATTGCCGCACGTCGATCTGGCGATTCTGTCGTTGCGCGAGCGGGTCGGGCCGCGCCAGTACGCCGCCAGCCTCGCACAATATAAAACCTTCTTCGAGGAGCCTCTGTACTGGCATGTATTCCTGCGTACGGCGGTCATGTCCGTGATCGCGACATTTCTCACTCTACTGCTCGCATTTCCAATCGCCTGGATAATTGCAAAACTGGCGCGCGGCCGCGCCGGCTCGCTGCTGTTCATCGTGTGCCTGATACCCTTCTGGGTCAGCGAAACGGTGCGTACCCTGGGGTGGATGATTCTGCTGCGCGAGTCGGGGGTATTGCCCGCGCTGTTGGTCAAACTGGGGCTCGCCTCGGTCCCGCCGGAATTGCTGTATCGGGACGCGACCATTTTGGTGGGGTTGGTATACACCTCGCTGCTCTTCATGGTGGTGCCGCTGGTGACCGCTCTGGAGAGTTTGGACAATTCGCTGATCGAGGCGGCCTATGATCTCGGCGCCGGCGGCTTCACCATTCTGCGGAAAATCGTCATACCGCATGCCGCGCCGGGCATCACCGCCGGCTGCATCGTGGTTTTCATGCTGACACTGGGCAACTATCTGACGCCGACGTTGCTCGGCGGAAAGAACTCGCAGTGGTTTACCGAGCAGATCTACACGCAGTTCATCACGCGTTTTAACTGGGAGCAGGGAGCCGCTTTCGGATTCTTGCTGCTGGGCTTGTCGACGGCGCTGGTCGTGGCGGGCCTGAAGCTCACCGGACAACAATTCGGCGATGTGATGCGGCGAACATGATTCCATCCCTACCCCGACCCGTCTGGCTGCGGGCGAGCACCGCGGCGTATCTGCTGGCGTTCCTCGCGTTCCTGTTTCTGCCGCTGATCGTGGTTGGTGTGTTCGCGTTCAACGATGCGCCCTACCCGGCTCCGCCGTGGCGCGGTTTTACGCTGGATTGGTTCGTGGGCAATTCGGCGGCGGGGCGGACGGGACTGTTCGCCGACAGCGAATTGCTGGGCAGCTTGTGGACCAGCTGCATCGTCGCGACCTGGGTGACATTATTATCGGCGCTGATCGGCACCAGCAATGCCTTCCTGCTCGAACGCGGCCGGTTCCGCGGCAAACAATCGCTGTCGGTGTTGATGCTCGCGCCGCTGGTGATTCCCGGAGTCATCCTGGGAATCTCCATACTGGCCTTTGCCAGCCGCATTGCGGAATTTGCCGACGATACTTTCGGACTTGAATTGGATTTCTTGAGACCCGGATTGCCGTTGGTCGTGTTGGGCCAGTTTTCCTATATTGCAACCATTGCCACGCTGACCATCAGCGCGCGCCTGCGCCGATTCGACACCACGCTGGAAGAAGCCGCGTTGAATCTCGGCGCATCGAAGGCGGCGGTGTTTCGCACCATACTGTTGCCGTATTTGCGGCCGGCGCTGTTAGGTTCGGCCGGCATCTCATTTCTGATGTCGTTTGCGGATTTCAACACCACGCTGATGGTGGTCGGCTCGGAATCGCCGCTCACGGTCATGATGTACGGGCGCATGCGCGAAGGAGCCAGTCCCGTGTTGAACGCTGTCAGCTTGTTTCTCATGATCGCATCGGCGCTGCTGGCCCTCGCGTTGCTGCGGCGGGGCTCGCGCACCGCCGCGTGAGCGGCCGGCGCCCGGCTCAGGTCATCGGCGTCGGCTTGAACGCGAATGCCACCACGACCGCCGCCATCAGCAGCGCGAAAGACACCGCGTAGTTCCACGCCATTTTTTCCCTCAGGTACGTCACCGCAAACACCAGAAAAACCGTCAGCGTAATCGCTTCTTGCAGGATCTTGAGCTGAAAGCCGGAATAGGCGCCGAAGCCGATGCGATTGGCGGGCACCGCCAGGCAGTATTCCAGCAGCGCAATTCCCCAGGATACTAGAATCGCCTTCCACAGCGGCCAGGCATGGCCATATTTCAAGTGTCCGTACCAAGCAAACGTCATGAAAACGTTGGAGCAGAACAACAGCAGTGCCGTCATGTGAATCCTCGAGGTTTACATTCGTAGCCGGATTTTCTGCCGACACGGCATGTGTGTACAATCTTCTCCGCATGCTGAAAATAACTCTGTGCGTTCTTGCCCTCGGTTTAGCCGCCGTGAGCCAGGCTGCGCCACCCGTGATCGACAATGAGCGGGTCACGGTGTGGGACACGATGAGCGCGCTGCCGCCGGC